>PBPM01000047.1 GCA_002724635.1 Rhodospirillaceae bacterium | reverse complement strand
GGGGGCGAAACAGGATCGACGGGCGCGTAAAGGCTCAACTTTTGCCCGGCATGGTACCACCGACATCGGGCCATATTCATAGGTGCCAACGATAATGTTGAAACCTCTGCTATTGCCGCTTAATAACCGGTAACAAGCGCGGTTCGGGGGGCACCGGGCAACAGAAGCCCCCCACTTCATCCGCGCCCCCTTGGGCGTCAGAATTACATCCACATGTTCAGCGGATACTTCTGCGCGAAACCGTTGCGCTGAGTGGCGCAGTGCAGGATATTCAAACCTCTTAAACCGATCACCGGCGCCGCCGCACTTGCAATCCGCGAAAATGACCGACAACCAGATGCGATACGACCAAATGGTGGAGACAGCCCTGCGGGGTGTCGTCCGCGAGGCGCTGACGCGAACCCTGAACGAGGGTTTACCGGGCGAGCATCACTTCTACCTGACATTCCGCACTCAGGCACCGGGAGTTTCGATCCCTGACTATCTTCAGGACGAGTACCCCGAAGAGATGACCATCGTAATGCAGCACCAGTTCTGGGACTTGGTCGTCGAGGAGACCTATTTTTCGGTAACGCTGAGCTTCAAGAACCGCCCGGCAGAGCTACGCGTTCCCTACGGCGCCCTTTCTGCTTTCGTCGACCCGTCGGTCAAGTTCGGGCTCCAGTTCAATGTCGAAACCGGCAGCAGCGTAATGGTTCCCGCCGTGCGGTCCGAGGGTGATTTGGTGCCCATCCCCGACAATACGGAAGCATCGGACTCGGACGACGACAACGCACCGGTGGCCACCGCCCAGAACGACGCCGATGGGGCCGAGGTCGTCAGCCTGGACCAATTTCGTAAGAAGTAGAAACACGCGCGCATGGCTGCAGGCCAAGCATTCGCCGAGCATGCACCGGACCTTCTCACTAGCATCGGCCTGCCGTTCAACGCAGGCAGCCGTCCGCGCCGCATGTTCGGCGGCCACGGCATCGTCTAAGACAGGGTGATGTTCGCGCTGATTGCCGATGAGGTCCTGCATATCAGGGTCAACAACAAGACCCGCCAGGCCTTCGCCGATGCCGGCGGCGAACTCTTCACTTACGAAAAGGGCGGCAAGCCGGTCGAACTCTCCTACCTGACCGTGCCCGATGACGCGGCCAAGCATGTCGACGAGATGCGCCCTTGGACCGATATGGCGATCGTGATTGCAAATCGGACCCAGACGAGGAAGAAACCCCGCAAATCCTGAACACCGGGCGCCTTTGCCCTTTACCTATGGAACCCGGCGTCGATAATGCGCGCCGAACCCGGAGGAAATGATGACGAACAATACCCGTACCGAAAGCGACACGATGGGCAAAGTGGCCGTCCCGGCCGACAAATACTGGGGCGCGCAGACCCAGCGCAGCATCGAGAATTTCCCGATCGGTGACGACCATATGCCGACCGCGCTGGTCCGCGCGCTCGGCATCCAGAAGCAGGCCGCCGCAAAGGCCAACCTGGCGCTGGGCCAGCTTGAGCCCGAGGTAGCCAACGCCATCATGGAAGCCGCGCAGGAGGTCATCGACGGCAAGTTCGACAACAATTTCCCGCTCGTGGTCTGGCAGACGGGTTCGGGCACCCAGTCGAACATGAACGCCAACGAGGTAATCGCGAACCGCGCGAACGAAATCCTGGGCGGCAAGCCCGGCGACAAGTCGCCCGTTCACCCCAACGACCATGTGAACCGCAGCCAGTCGTCGAATGACACCTTCCCCGCCGCAATGCACATCGCCGCCGCCATTGAGTTCCAAGACAGGCTGATGCCGGACCTGATCCATCTGAAAGCTGCACTCGACGCCAAGGCGAAGGCGTTTTCAGGCATCATTAAGATCGGCCGCACCCACACGCAAGACGCCACGCCGCTTACCCTCGGACAGGAATTCTCGGGCTACGCCGCCCAGATGGAAGCCGTGATTGCAGGCATCAAACGTGCGACGCCGGACCTGCTACAGCTGGCCCAGGGCGGCACCGCCGTCGGTACCGGACTGAACACTCCCAACGGCTTCGCCGAGAAGTTCGCCAAGGAAGTCGCGGGTATCACCGGCAAGCCCTTCGTGACCATGCCTAACAAGTTCGCCGGCCTCGCTGCCCATGACGCCATGGTCGCAGCATCGGGCGCGCTGAATGTCGGTGCCGCCGCAGCGATGAAGATCGCCAATGACATCCGCTTTCTGGGCTCCGGCCCGCGCAGCGGCATCGGCGAACTCACCCTGCCCGCAAACGAGCCCGGTTCATCGATCATGCCAGGCAAAATCAACCCAACCCAGTGCGAGGCGCTAACGATGGTCGCGGCCGAGATCATGGGCAATCACGTGGCGGTCACCGTCGCGGGCAGCAACGGGCATTTCGAACTCAACGTGTTCAAGCCGGTGATCATCTTCAACGTGCTTCGCTCGGCGCGCCTGCTCGGCGACGCCTGCCGCAGCTTCACCGATCGCTGTATTGACGGAATCGAGGCGAACCATGACCGGATCGCCGAACTGATGGCCCAGTCGCTCATGCTCGTAACCGCGCTCAATCCGCACATTGGGTACGATAATGCCGCGAAGGTCGCAAAAAAGGCGTTTGCAGACGGCAGCACCCTAAAAGAAGCGGCAATTGACTTGGGCCTGCTGACGGCCGAGCAGTATGATGAGTGGGTCAAACCGGAGAACATGATCAAGCCGTCGTGATCAGCAACGTCGTCGACACACTGCCGCGCAAATCCGCGAACAAGAAGCGCTCCGTCGTGGTCGCGGGTCATCGCACGAGCGTCTCGCTCGAGAACGTGTTCTGGGATCACCTGCGCAAGGTCGCCAAGATCCGGCGCATGTCGGTCAACGAACTCGTCACCGAGATCGACCGCAACCGGGACGGCAGCCTGTCGAGCGCGATCCGTGTCTTCGTTCTCGACGATCTGCGCAAGTAAGGCACGCCAGACTTCCGGGGACGCGCCGCCGACGCCTGTCAACGCCCGCGAATGAGACCCTCGAGCAGGTTTCGGAACTGATCCTCCGGCTTGCTGGCCGGCGGCGACTGCTGGCCTGACTCGCCGCCGGTCGACGGTGCCTGCTGCTCCCGGCTTGCGCCCGGCAGCAGCTTGCGCAGGACCGAGCCCGCCGCCTTGCCGACCATGAACTGGTTGATCTCGTTGAGGTTCACCAGCCGCGTGTTCGGCGCATCGATCGGACCTTTCTGCTCGACCTCGACGCCGGCGAACTCCGGATGGTTCGGAAAACCGGCGCGCGCCCGAATGTCGACCGTCCAGGCCGGCAGGTTCGTCGTGCCGCGGAATGCGACCCCGGCACAGTCAGCATTGATCTGCTGCTGCGGTAGGGTCGCGATGCCCTTATCCAGATCGAAGCGGCCGTCGAAGTTCGCGACCTTGGTTTGCCCGCCCCGCCCGGCCTGCGTTAGGCCGAGCAAGCCCTCGATGCCATTCAGCCGGTCGAGCTGATCGCTGATCGCGCAGACGTCGATCCCCTTAACCACCGCGTTGGTGAAGCGCATCGACCCCGTCCCGGTCAGGTTCGAGATCATCTCAACCTCGTTGCGCCCGCGCGACGTCACATCGAGATTGGCACCGAGCCGTCCCGATGTCAGCGTGACATCAGAGACGGGAAACAGAAGGTCGAGGACGGACATCACCCCGCGCTCGCCGGTCCCGCCGCCCGCGAGGAACTTCGCGGCATCCGCATTCTCAACTTTCACGGCGTAGCGCATAGTCGGCACGTCGCCCGCCGCGACCTGACCCGTCATGTCGAACCCACCGCCGAAGGTCTGGCCCGATAACTCGGTCAGGTCGAGCACCCCGCCGTCGAGTCGAACGGCGAGGCGCGGTTTGTCGACCCGGATATTCGTGTAGGTTATGGCCGGTGCGGAGAGCTTGATGTTCGCATCCACCGCCCGCAGTGCCGATAGCTCGAAGGGCTCGCGTGACCAGCGCTGAGTGCCCGAAGCCGAACTGCCCCCGCGACGAGTCACGGGTACAGCCGCCTGCCCGCCAGGCGCCGGCACGGAGGCCGCGCTGCTGCCACCCGCGGGCAGGAACCAGTCGACCACGATCTCGCCGGTGTTGAGCGCGGCGACGATATTCGGTCGCGGACCGTCCGTGGCGACGGTGGCGTTTCCCTCGAACCCGACCGACCCGGCGCTACCCGCGAGGTCGGACAGCGTAACGCGATCGGCCCGCAGGGCCAGCTCCGTCTTCAGCGCAAACGGTCCGAGGTCCGCGCGCGCCGGTCGGTAATCCGATGCGAACAGGCGCGCGAACGTGGCTATGTCCGGATGCTCCGCATCGATCGCAAGTTTCCCCTGCGGGGCGCCGCCGGCGAGGTTGGTGAGCCGTCCCTTTGCGCTGATAGCGCCGGGCCCGACCCCGATCCGCGCGTCGACGTCGCTCGCCGAGAAGTCCCCGCGCAGCTTAGCCCGGATCGCGAGCGCGCCGAGCTTCGACGCGCCAGCCAAAGCCCCGCCGCGCAGCCGCGCAGCGAAGGCTGCCGCGTCGGGATGGTCGACCGAGACATCGACGTCGTAGCGTGGCAGCAAAGCCAGCACTCCGAGGTTGCCCACGGAGTAAAACCGCGCACCCATGGCATTGAGCGTCAAGTCGACATCGAGGTCCTGCATGTCACCGCGCAGCGAACCGACGAGTTTCGTCGCCCCCAGCCGGGCCGGCGAATCGATCCCCGCCAAGGCCAACAGCCGGTTGCCGTCGCGCGCGTCTAGATCGATCGTCACATCAGCCGTCGGGCTCTTCGCCAGGCTGTCGATACGGCCCTTCACTACTGCCTGCGCTCCCGCGAGGCTCGCGACCGACGCGTCGCGAATCTCAAGTGCGCCGCCCTGCAGTGTACCGTCGATATTGATGTCGTCCAGGCGCTGGTCGCGCAGGGTCACCTCGCCGACCTTGAGCTGTAGGATCGCGTCGAAGCGGTCGAGCGCGGCGAGCCCGGAGACACTAGAGCCGGCCGGTTTTCCGGTCGCGGGCGGTGCCGTCGAAGCGTCGCCGGCCCGCGCGTTCCTTTGACCCACCGGTGAGGCCGCGGCGTCGTTGGGCAGGTAGGCGTCAATATTCACCTTGTCGAAGGAAAGGCCAATCCCGAAGCCGGGGCGCTCGCGCACGGCGATCGCTATACCACCGCGCACCCGTGACACATCGACACTCACATCGATATCCGTGAGCGTCACATTCTCCGGCGTCGCAACGATCGACAACGCACCATCCATTTTCCGCAGGCGGTCCTGTGGCACCGCGCGAACATCCACGCCCGCCCACTGCAGGAGCGCACGTAGATCGTCCGCCGACAGATCCGCCTGCCCCTCGAACTTCGGCATAGCATCCGCGGTAGTCAGGAAGCCAAGCACCGAGGCATTCGTGCCGCCCGGCAGCTGGGCGGTAGCCTGCGAAATCGTTAGACTGCCGTCGGCGAGCTCGGTCTTGAGATGCGCCGCGCGGATGAACCCGCCGCGATAGACGATGGCATCGATCCTGGTTTCCACAGTCGCCGCGATGCCCGTCGGCAACGTGAAGGACACGCCCTTCACATCCGCACCCGTCGCGCTCACGGAGTTGGACCCCTTCGCCGCGCTGTTGCCGGTAGCCGGCGCACCCTTATCGGTCGTCCCCGGTGTGGCCGCTAGGAGTCGATCCAGATCAAGTTGCACGAGATTAAGCACCACCGCCGCTGATGGGATCTCACCGAGCTTCACATCAACGGCGCCGGTGGCCGAATCCTCGCCGAGGCGCAGGGCTAGGTCTTTGACCGAGACCGTCTCGGCGCTGGCGGTGAGCGTGCCGTCAAGCTCGAGCGCTTTGCCTTTCAGCGTCGCCAGTGCCGGCGCCTTGGTGATCGCCGCGACTAGGTCCGACAGATCCTCGGCCCGCACCTTGACCTGGCCCGACATCCGCGCTGCATCAGGCACACCCGCTAGGGCCCCTGAGTATCTGATCTCGGCGCCGCCGACAGAGACCTTGAGGTTCACCGGCGTCGCCTTATCCACGACAAGCTCACCGACGGCGGCATTCACGCCCACCGCGAACCCGCGCACACTGACCATGCCCTCGGCGCGGAATGGCCCCGTCAGGCTGCCCGCGCCAAGTGAAACATTAATATTTTCTAAACGTTCGATGGACTCCGGGCTCCGGAACACGAGCGTCCCGCGCTCTATAACCACATCGTCGAGGCGCACGGGCGGCGCGCCCGAACCATCGTCGTCGCCGGCGGCATTCTGATTGCCGCCGCCGACCGGCGTCACCTCTGGTGCGGGTGTGAAGGTCCAGTTGTTGGTCCCGTCGGCATACTGCTCGAGAAGGATATCGGGTTCCGAAAGGACGATTCGGCTGACCTGGATATTGCCTGAGATGAGCGGAAACAGAGCGACCTCGATCGCCGCCGACTTCAGACGCAGCATCTCGGGCGCACTGCCCGCGGATGTGTTAGACAGGCGCACGCCCTTGGCCAAGATCCCCGGCGCGGGCAGGATCCGGAACTTCAGGCTACCGTCGATCGCGAGGTCTCGCCCGGTCGCCTTGGCGACCTCACGGGCGATGTCGGCCTTTAAGGAATCCGCCGGGACGAACAGTGGGCCGACGAAGGCGGCGGCGATCAGAATAACGACTAGGCCGGTTATGCCGATGAGTAATTTTCGCAACAGACGACGTCTCCAAGATTACCCGCAGCGCGCTTGCGTAAATGACGCGCCAGCCCATGCATTCACTCGGGTCACGGTACCGTTCGAAGCTAAATTAACCCTCGTAGGGACGCAAACCAAAGCACCCAGTTTATACGGGGAAACTACCCACCAAAGATGTGGCGGCGCGCGCAGTTAGGTCACCCGGCATTTTCGTGGCAGCCTGTTGCTATGACCCGCCTCAGCCGCCACCTTCCCTGCGCGCTAGCACTGCTCGGAATCGCCGTTGCAGGCCCCGCAAATGCACAGCAACCGCAGCCCGAGGATTCCACCGGACGCGCCGACAAGACACTGGTGATCGCCGATCGCCACATGGTCGTCGCCGCCCATCCCG
>PBPM01000019.1 GCA_002724635.1 Rhodospirillaceae bacterium | reverse complement strand
TCGCCGCCAGTGCCCAGGTATTCCAGGCGATCGCCTAGAAGCTTCGTGTGCCGCCAGAAAAACTGCCTTACCCGTGTTTTCGCCCAGAACCGGTATATACCGACGGTGATAATTGTCAGCAGCAGATTCCGCAGCAGCAACCAGAACAGGGGCATACGCGAACCCCCAAACAGCGTCGGCGGTTTAGAGGATGCCGCTAGGAGCGGTGACGGTGTTTCCGGATTTATTTCCTGATCGGTCATGAGCAGTAAGAACCAACGTTAATGATGATTGAAGCTTTGCTGATCATCGATTGCAGGTAAAGGTCCCCACGCCCACTGGTTCGGAGACGGTCATCCGCTATAGTTGATCCGCCAACGGGGGAGAACGCGACAAAAGTCACACCAGTGGACGATACCAAGATTATCAAAAGCAGCTAACTCATTGATTTGATTGGTCGGGGCGACGAGATTCGAACACGCGACCCCCTGCTCCCAAATCATAAGTCCTGCGAATAATGCTATACTTTTCAATGGGTAAGTATCGGCTAAACGTCTAGAAATGTACCATGATGTATGGGGTTACACTAAAAAGTGTTGCCACCTACTCCGCCACTTTATCATTGTCGTGCGCGTTTTTGAGTTTTATGAGGCGGTGCGCGAGTTCCTGTTGAAGCCGCCTTCGGCGGAACGGCGTAAGCTTGGACCACTCGTCGATCTCATTGGCGGTCCTGCCACAGCCCAGGCACCACCTCGTCTTCGGATCATGACGGCAGACGTCGATGCAAGGGGATGACGCACGCTTGCCCGTCCGTTTCATGAAAGTTCCTCGCTTGGCGTTCTTCTGACCGCCTTCATGTTGGAGCCCGCCAATCAGAAAGACCAATTCGCCCGACATATCCGCTCTCCGTGCCAAGCGCGAGATGCTGCCCGTCCGCCGACCAGGCGAGCGCAGATACAGCCCCTTCGCCGGCCCGCTTGACCAACACTGAATGAGGCCGGTCGATCTGCACCAGGATAGTCGTCCCATCTTGATATCCGGCTGCGACGACATCGTGCTTGGGGTGGGCAGCGACTACCGTTACTAGGCCTCCTAAGCCCCCGCCGAGGTCGAGTGGCGCCTTGCCCATTGGACCGCCTTTTCCGTGAAACGGCCAACAGACGACCGGCTCCGCGCCACTTGTTGCCAGATGCCGTCCCTTCGGCAGCCAGCTCATCGACCTCACTTTCGCCGGGTAGCCGGACATCCGCATGTCGGCGCCGTCGGAGACACGCCACCCATGCAGATCATTCTCCTGAGTTGCGGTTACGATGTACTTTCCGTCCGGACTCCAGGTCAGACTGAGGTGCGACCCCGCCCAGGCCAGCGATTTCGGCTTCTGGCTGCCGGCCTTTGCCCACCATAGGCTCGCGCCGCCATAATGGGCGGCGGCAAGCCGTCGTCCTTTCGGGTGGAACGCCAGACCGCCGACCGTGTTCGGATGATCGAACGTCCCGACCTCTGACCCATCTCGGGCGAAGAGGCGAACTGTTTTGCCGAAGGCCGCAGCGCGCAGTCCGGATGCCATGCTGACCGCGATCGGTTCGACCCAACGCCCTGGATTTTCCGCGATTAAGAAAGTTTCTCCGTCGGCATCCGTGCTCACCAGTCGGCCATCATCACCGCCCGTCAAAACGCGTTTCCCGTCGAGGTCAATGGACGAGGACAGACAAGGCCCTTTATGCACCGATACGAAGTGCGAAGCGTCCGTGCTCTCGCCGCCGATAAAAGCTATCCGGCCATCTCCCAGTGCAGCCGCGAGGATTCCCCCCTCAAGAAACGCGGCACCCACGACATAGGCTTCGACGGTACGACCAGTACCGATGCGTTCAAGAAGCGACGTCTTGACCATTTCGACTGTCAAGTTCGTGCAACGCAGGCGTCGAACTGCTGACGCAGCTCCGATTCATCGATGTTCCGCCCAATAAACACCAGACGGCTCTCTCTGTTCTCGTTTGGGCTCCATGATTTCGTGAAATTGCCTTCCATGAGCATATGTACCGCCTGAACGACAAACTGCTTATCTTGGCCAGCGATGGACAGAATTCCTTTGGTCCGTAGGAGGTCCTGCCCACGCTCAGCTAACATGCCTTGCAACCAGCCTGTGAGGCGGGCTCCGTCCATGGGTTGGTCGGAGCGCAGGCACACGCTCGTCACTGCATCGTCGTGTTCATGATCCTCCTCCGAAAGGAAGTCGGGTTCGATCGCCAGGATGCGATCGAGATCGAAGGCGCGTTGCCCCAGAACCGCAGCGAGGTCCACCTCGCACCGTTCAGTATGATGGATAACCGTCGTCGCATTGATCGAACGGATGCGATCTTCCACTTTTGTCAGTTCATCCGCTGACACAAGATCCGTTTTATTGAGAAGGATAACGTCGGCAAAGGCGATCTGCTCCAGCGCTTCATGGCTGTCTCCCAGGCGCTGGATGACGTGGCGGGCGTCGACCACTGTTACGATAGAATCGAGCCAGGTCCGTTGCCGGACGTCGTCATCGACGAAAAAGGTTTGGGCGACAGGGGCGGGATCAGCAAGGCCTGTCGTCTCAATGAGGATGCCATCGAAGTCATCTTTCCGTTTCATCAGTCCACCGAGGATGCGGATCAGATCGCCGCGCACGGTACAGCAGATACAGCCATTGTTCATCTCGAACACTTCCTCGTCGGCGTCAACGACGAGGTCATTGTCGATGCCGATCTCACCGAATTCGTTGACGACAACGGCGTATTTCTTGCCGTGTTGCTCGGTCAGGATGCGGTTAAGGAGCGTCGTCTTGCCGGCGCCGAGATAGCCAGTAAGCACGGTCACGGGGATCTGATTCATGTTAGCCTCTTTCTCTGGATTATATTCATGGATGCGTCTTTCTCTGGATTACAAGGCTCTTTAGGAGCGCAAGTCGGCCGCTGCTCAGCTAGTGAACGCTCTGGCGATTTCGCTCGCGTTGTGGCGGAACATGTCGAGATAGGTTGGCGCCGGACCGGTCGGGCCGGAAAGCGAGTCCGAGTAGAGCGTGCCGCCGATGACGGCGCCGGCTTCGCGGGCGAGTTGCTGCACGAGACGTGGGTCGGTGATGTTTTCCACAAATAGCGCCCGGATTCCCTTGTCCCGCATCTGGCGAACCAGCGCCGCGACCTCGCCGGCCGACGGCTCGCTTTCCGTGCTTAGACCGACCGGCGCGAAAAAGTCGATGCTGTAGGCGCGCCCGAAGTACCGGAACGCGTCGTGCGACGTGATCACCTTGCGGCGGTCCGAGGGTATAGTGTCGAGCCGGCTGCGGATTTCGCGATCCAGCGCTACAAGTCTGCCATCGTAGGCCTTGGCCCTATGGCGGTAATGGATAGCGTGCGCCGGGTCGGCGGCAGCAAGTGCCCGCGCGATATTGGCGACATATAGACGACCGTTGGCCAGATCCTGCCATGCGTGGGGGTCGAGTTCACCGTGGTGTTGCTCTTTCGCTTCCTCCGCAAGCGCCTCAGCGGCATAATGCTTATGACCGCGATCTTCTTCCGCCTTCAGCGCGGAGATAGATTTGCTCGCGACAACGACCGGCCCGTTATATCCCGAAGCCTTGACGAGGCGATCGATCCAGCCTTCGAAACCAAGTCCGTTGACAAGGACGAGATCGGCCTCGGCCAACACGCGCGCATCCGCCGGAGTTGGTTCATAGACATGGGCATCTCCGTTAGGGCCGACCAGCGTGGTGAGAACGATGTGCTCCCCGCCGACATTTCGCGCCATGTCACCGAGAATGGTGAAGGTGGTGACTACATTGAGTTTATCGGCCGCCCAGGATGGAGTAGTCGTGGCAACGGCGAACGTGGCAAGTGCAGCAAGGAAAAAGTGGCGTGAGATGCGATACATGGTTCCGGCCCTCCGGTGCGTTTCAGGCTTCGAGATGACGGCGCGGCGCGTACCGCGCCCACAGGCTACCGCGCGGGCCGGCGACAACCGAGACGATGTAGACCCCGCCGGCGACCAGGATGATGGCCGGGCCGGACGGCAGTTTGGCGTAGTAGGAGAGCAAAAGTCCGGCATAGCCGGCCGCGAAGGCGATGGCGCTGCTCGTCATTGCGAGTGTCGTGACCTGGCAGGCCCAAAATCGGGCGGCAGCGGCGGGCAGCATCATCAACCCAACCGCCATCAGCGTCCCGAGGGCATGAAAGCCGCCGACGAGGTTCATAACAACCAGCATTAGAAATGCGAAGTGCATAGCGGCACTGGGCCCGCCCACGGCGCGAAAGAAGCCAGGGTCGTAGCACTCGACGACCAACCCTCGTCCGATAATGGCCAGTACGACCAAGGTCAGCGTCGCAATCGAGACGACAAGCAACAACGATGCATCGTCGACGGCGAGGATGGTTCCGAACAGGACGTGCATGAGATCAACGTTGCTGCCGTGGGTAGAGACGATGAGCACCCCAAGCGCCAGCGAGATAAGGTAGAAGGCAGCAAAACTCGCGTCCTCGCGCTGCGGAGTTACGCGCGCGACAAGACCTGACAGAACCGCCACCGCAAGACCTGCGATGAAGCCGCCAAGACTCATGACGACAAGCGAGAGCCCCGCAATCATAAAACCGATGGCCGCGCCCGGCAGCACGGCATGGCTCAGCGCATCACCGACGAGGCTCATCCGGCGCACCACAAGAAGCACGCCCACTGGGCCGCAACCGAGACTGAGCGCGAAGCATGCCACCAGGGCCCGGCGCATGAATCCGAATTCGATAAACGGCTGGATCAGCGCAGCATAGGGATCCATCAGGCGATGCTCCGCCGACAGATCTCAGCGCGATCGTCCCATGCCTCGGCCGTTTGTCGTGCCTGGAACAGATGTTCGGCGCACAGGACCTCGGCAGTCTTCCCCCAGGCGATGGGTTCCCGGGAGATCAGAAGTGTTTCGGGAAAGTTTTCTCGCACCTGATCGAGATCATGCAGGACGGCAATCACAGTGCGCCGCTCGCCGTGCCAGCGCGTCACCACAGTAAGAAGGTCGGCGGCGGTCTTGGCGTCGATCGCAGTGAAGGGTTCGTCAAGCAGGATGACGGGACAGTCCTGCAACAACATACGGGCGAACAGCACCCGCTGGAACTGGCCCGCCGACAGTGAGTCGATGGGCCGCCGTCCAAAACCATCGAGACCGACGGCCACCAGCGCTTCCTCGGCTTCTCGCCTGAGGGCGCGCGTGACTGGACGGAACAGGCCGATCATCCGCCAGTGACCGAGCAGCACGGTCTCCATAACAGAGACGGGGAAACCGCGATCGATTTCGGCCTGCTGGGGAAGGTAGGCAATATCGCGCTGGCGCAGCCCATTGCGTTCCAAACGACCATCGAGTGGGGACAGAAGACCAATCAGACCCTTGAGCAGAGTACTCTTGCCGGACCCATTGGGCCCAACCACTGCCGTCAGAGAGCCGGCAGAGAATTTGCCTGTCAGATGATGCACGGCCGGATGGCGGTCATAGCCCAGGGTGACGTCATTGAGGGAAAAGACGGCCGTCATGACGGCCACCCCATCGCCCATGCCGCGGCGATCCAGAGCAGGAAAGCAAGACCGATGGCCCAGAAAAGACGAGCTACGACACCGCTGCTAAGCAGCGAGACCGCGTGTCTGATCGGCGGCTCGCTTGAGGACTTACAGTTTCCGTTCGACATAGTGATCGTCTGACCTCGTCTTCAACGAACCGCTCTGACGAGTCGAACAGGGTCCGATGCCACATCCGTGCGGTTGCATCAGATGGTTGAAGATGGTCGCAGTTCCCCTGCCGGGTAACCCGGTCAGCACCGAGATCGGCAGAGGCACAACGCCCTTCCCCTTACTCCTTCCAGTATGTAATGGTATAACATTCTATTATTGATTTACAAGGGCGCATGTTCAGGCACACCGAGCGTCGCAGCAGGAAAGGTTTGAACATGGGCACATTGATGACGAGATGCCTAAAGGGGAATTCCGATGGCGCCTGACGAAGCCTTTACAGCAGAAACCTTCGCCGACCGCTCGACGGTCGAGCAGGTCGAGGAAGGCACGCTGCTCTCCCCCAAGTTCGCTCCAGACGGGCTCATACCCTGTATCACTACCGACGCCAACACGAACGAGGTATTGATGCTGGGCTACATGAATGCCGAGGCTCTAAAGCAAACGGTCGCAACTGGCCAGGCGCATTATTGGAGCCGGAGCCGCCAAAGTCTTTGGCACAAGGGTGCGACCAGCGGCCTTGTCTAGAAGGTCGTCGAGATGCGCATCGACGACGATCAAGACGCAGTGTGGCTGCGCGTTCGGGTCGCTGGTTCAGGTGCCAGCTGTCATGTCGGATACCGTTCCTGCTTCTACCGATCCGTTGAACTGCTGGGGCCGTCTGACGAACCCGTCCGCCTGGTCTTCACCGAAGCGTCCCGGACCTTCGATCCGAAGGCCGTCTATGGCGATGCACCCAATCCGACGCAGCTTTGAATTGGTACACCCATGTGCCTGATCGAACAGAAATGCTGACCTTACTTGAGCCCGCCGTTGTTGTCTCGGATGGGTGCTGTCGGTCTAATGCGGACCAGTCCATCTATTTCCTGAAGTCGGTGCTCTCATGCGGCGAGTTGACAGCTTTCGGCTAAGGCAGTTGGATTTACTGCATACCTTTGGCACCTGGCTGAATGCTCGAGGCACCGAAATCAATAAAATAAAACAGGCTATTATGGGACATGCGGATATTGTCTCAACCCAGCGCTATCTGCATGTCGGTGTCGACGAAGTGCGCGAAGAATTGAACAAAAACATCCGTTTCAACATCGCAGCGCCACGCGAATAGGGGCTTAATCGGCACCTATTGTGGGGTGCAAAGTGGGGTGCGTCCGTAAATGGCGGGGTTTTGGTCCCGCCGTTCCACGTTTAACGGGTTGTTTTTATTAAGTAAAAGTGGTCGGGGCGGAGAGATTCGAACTCCCGACCCCCTGCTCCCAAAGCAGGTGCTCTACCAGGCTGAGCTACGCCCCGACCCTAGTTTTTTTCTCGGCCTTTACCTAGCGAGCCGTCAAGTGAAAAGGGCGGCCTTGACGAAACCGGCTCGGAAACAGAGCTCTTTTTCGGCCCGGCATAGACGGCAGACCGAAACGGTCGCCAGCAGCTAGAGCTCCACCATTCGCGGGGAAAGCGCGTCAGCCGACTGTAAGCCCTCAGAAGACGACGCGGTCGCCCACGTGGATATTTAGCCGTTTAACGGTCCCTGCATTTAGCTCGAGCACTGCGCGGGCGCGACGACGTGACGAAATGGTGGCGCGCGACAATGGAATAGTTTCCTCGGCGATATGGACGATGCGACCGTCGGCCGCAATGAAAAGCATGTCCAGCGGCAGATAGGTATTCGCCATCCACATGGTCAGGACCCGATCCTGACGGTACAGGAATATCATACCGGCATCCGGCGCCATCTCGGTCCGAAACATAAGACCGCGCGCACGCTGCCTGTCGGTCGCGGCGACCTCGACATCGAAGGCGTGGGTGCCGTCCGAGGTCTCAATTGCGAGGCTCGAGCGGCTGAATTCCACGTCGTCCTGAGCTATCACTGGGGCCAGATCGACGGACATCGCGAGCGTGAACAGAGTCAACGCCATAGCTGTCGTTTTGAATATTAGAAACTGCCTTCTAATGAACATTATTTTTTCTTCACATGATCTTGATAGGCGCGTTCGACAAGAGCCTGAACAGGCGCTCGCACTGCACCTTCGCCGGGAATGTCGGCAATAGTATCGAACCAGTGGGCGGGCGGGTTCTTTCCAGCCGCACGATTCCAGCGCAAGCCGCGCAAGACCGCGATGGCAGCGCGGGGCAGACCATCCGGGATGGCAAACCCGTTCAGCGTCGCCCAGACCCCTGACCAGCAACGCGCTACGCTCCAGGGGTTGTAACCGCCGCCGCCTGTCACGAGTATGCGCGGCGCCAGCTCAATGACCCTTGATACCCCACGCCAGATGGCGCAGTTGCTCAACTCCATCCGGCTAAGCGGATCATCGGCCAGCGCATCCGAACCGCATTGCAGCACCACCACCTCCGGCGCGTAACGCTCGCCGACCGGAACGACGATCTCATCGATGATCAAATCGAACTCGGAATCACGCAGACCTCGCGGGACCGGAATGTTACAGGCGGTGCCGCCTTCGGTATCGTGCAGCCCACCCGTGAAAGGCCAGCGCTTCTCCTCGTGGACCGAGAGAGTGAAAACACCCGGATCACCGGCGAACGCGTCCTGCACGCCGTCGCCGTGATGCGCATCTAAGTCGATATAGAGAATCCGCTCGAAACCCAGATCCTTGAGGCGGAGCAGACCCAGCGCCAGATCATTGAAGTAGCAGAAACCGCTGGCGCGGTCGGGACGACCGTGATGGGTCCCGCCCGCCGGGCTGTAAACCAAACCTGCATCGGCCGACCCAAGGCGTTCAACGCCGTTCAGTACGGCACCGGCCGACGTGGCGGGGCGGCTGTACATGGTGTCGTGGATCGGGTTCTCGAGAGAGCCCAAATTGTAGCGCTCCCGGTCCTCCGGCGGCAGTTCGAGCGCGCGTTCGCCCCGGCGCAGGGCCTGCAGATAATACGGATCGTGGAATCGGACGATCTCAGCCGGGCTTGCCGGCGCACTTTCAAAATACTGTGCGTCCGCCAGCCATCCCATCGCCCGACATAAGTCGATCGTGGCGGGAACCCGGGGCACTGAAAGGGGGTGTTTCGGCCCGAAATTGGACCGCCGGTAAATCTCGTGGCCGATAAAGAGTGGTCGCGCAGGCCTGCGCTGCGGTTTGGGAGAGCTTAGATGCGCAATCCGGGTCATGCAGAGTCCCTACCGTGGCACGGCAGCGAAGGCAATCGCAGGCGTTGACCGAAGCTATCCCTACGTATCATATTGATCCTCACCACATGGGGAGCCCCTTCGGCTGAGAGGTCCCGCACCGTGCAGGACGACCCTTGGAACCTGATCCGGTTAGCACCGGCGGAGGGACGTGGACGTGACCGACAACGCCCCGCACGACATAAGAATGCACGAGACAGCCGGCATCGCCGTGCGCAAGTTACGTCTTGCCTGGGGAGAGACGGTCTTGCTGGACAATGTTTCGTTCGAGGTTTCCCCCGGTTCGTGGACATGCCTGCTCGGCGAGAGCGGCGTCGGTAAATCGACGCTTCTGCGCACCATCGCAGGCCTAATAGACCCAATCGGACCGACCAAGATTAGCTCGCATGACGGTTCCGCGCTGCGCGGCCGGGTCGCCTACATGGCCCAGCAGGACCTACTGCTGCCTTGGCTTTCGGCCATCGACAATGTGGCATTGGGCGCGCGACTGCGCGGTGAGCCAGTCGACCATTGTCGCGCCCGCAATATCCTTGAGCGAACCGGCGTGGCCGAGCGTGCCAATGCGCTACCCGCAGAGATGTCCGGCGGCGAACGCCAACGCGTTGCCCTCGCCCGTACACTGATGGAGGAACGGCCGATCGTCCTGATGGACGAGCCCTTCTCCGCACTCGACGCCATCACGCGGATCCGGCTGCAGGACCTCGCAGTCGATCTGCTCTCACACCGTACGGTCCTGATGGTAACGCATGACCCTTTCGAGGCACTGCGCCTGGCCGATGGGGTATTCATTCTGCGCAGCCCCGGAAACGAACAGGCGCGCGAGTTGCCCGATATGCCCATCGTCCCGCCTGGTATCGTTCCGCGGGACCCCACTGATCCGGCGCTGCGGAATGTACATCAGGCGATCATGTGCGCTCTGGGCGGCAAGTCGGGCATGGGCCGAGCGGCATGAACGTTCTGCGCCCCATCATCGTGTTCGCCGGGTTGCTCGCGGTCTGGCAGGTGTTCGTCAGCGCCTCCGAGATCGCCCCGTTCATACTCCCCGGCCCAATCGCCGTAATGTCCGTGGCCGTCGAGCGGGTCGACATCATCGCGGGGCACGCGCTCGTGACCCTAACCGAGATTCTTCTCGGCCTACTGTTCGGAACGCTTCTCGGCGGCACTAGTGCGCTCGTCATGGCCTATTTCCGCGGCGCCAGGGCATGGGTGCTCCCAGTTCTCGTAGTCTCGCAGGCAGTGCCGGTGTTCGCGCTGGCGCCCGTGCTTGTCCTCTGGTTCGGATACGGGGTTACCCCCAAGGTAGCGATGGCGACACTGATCATCTATTTCCCGGTAACCGCGGCCTTCTACGACGGTCTGCGCCGAACAGAGCCCGGTTGGATAGATCTGGCCCGGACTTTGGACGCACCGAGGGCCGCGATCTTGCGCCAGGTCCGCATTCCGGCCGCCATGCCCGCATTCGCGTCGGGCCTACGGGTCGCTGCCGCTGTCGCGCCAATCGGTGCCGTCGTCGGCGAATGGGTCGGCTCCTCGGCAGGCCTCGGCTACTACATGCTGCTGATGAACGGCCGGGTGCAGACTGACGCTATGTTCGCTGCCCTGCTGGTCCTGGCCCTGATGGCCATAGCGATCTATTACCTTGTTGATTCTGTGTTGCGCCGGACCATTGCTTGGCAGGCCGATATCGATCCCGCTAGCAAACATTGACCAAAAACTAGAGCCTAGATCCCATGAAACGTTTTGCCGCTTGCGCTGTCTTCACTCTCCTGGCCCTCGTTGCCGCGCCCGCCATTGCCGCCGACAGGGTAACCGTGATGCTCGACTGGTTCATCAATCCCGACCATGGCCCGCTCTTCGTGGCTATGGAGCGCGGCGAGTTCAAGTCCCGCGGTCTTGAGGTCAAGCTGATCGCTCCCGCCGACCCTAATGACCCGCCGAAGCTGGTGGCCGCAGGACATGCCGATCTCGCGATCTCCTATCAGCCGCAGCTGCACCTGCAGGTTGCAGAGGGCCTGCCGCTCGCGAGGATCGGCACGCTCGTTGCCACACCGCTCGCCTCGTTGGTGGTCCTCGACGACGGTCCGGTGAAGTCGATCGCGGATCTGAAAGGCCGGAAGGTCGGTTTCTCGGTCGGAGGCTTTGAGGACGCGTTGCTGGGGGCCATGCTCACCAAGCATGGTCTCGCGCTCGAAGATGTCGAACTGGTGAACGTGAATTTCTCGTTGTCGCCATCACTGATGAGCGGCCAGGTCGATGCGGTGATAGGCGCATATCGAAACTTCGAGCTTAACCAGATGGACATAGCCGGCCGGCCTGGTCGGGCCTTCTTCCTTGAGGAGGAAGGCGTGCCCGCCTATGACGAGTTGATAATCGTAGCTAAAAATGATCGGCTCTCCGACCCAGTTTTTGTAGCCTTCCTTAACGCAATCGAGGCGGCTACACAGTTCATGATCAATCATCCGGACGAGGCGTGGCAACTGTTCATCAAGGGCCGCAAGGACCTGGATGACGAACTGAACCGCCGGGCCTGGCTGGACACCCTGCCCCGCTTCGCGCTGCGCCCGGCCGCCCTCGACCGGGGCCGCTACGATCGTTTCGCGGAATTCCTGAAGGGGCGCGGCCTGATCCGGACGATCCCGCCGGTAGACAGCTACGCCGTCGAGCTGCGCTAGGCCCGCACCGCCGGCGCCGGGATGAAGACCCCGTCGGCCATGTCTGCCGCGATCTCTTCCTCGCGACGCGCGGCGGCCTGCTGGCGCCGCCAGAGTTCGGCATAGGCGCTGTCCAGCGTGAGTAGTTCGTCGTGGCGGCCGCGCTCGATGATGACGCCCCCGTCGAGCACTATGATCTCGTCAGCATTCACAACCGTCGAAAGCCGGTGGGCAATGACCAGCGCTGTGCGATCCGCCGAGACCTGTTCCAGGGCCGCCTGAATCTCACGCTCGGTATGCGTGTCGAGCGCCGACGTCGCTTCATCGAAAAGCAGGATCTTCGGTGCCTTGAGGATCGTACGCGCGATGGCGACGCGCTGCTTCTCGCCGCCGGAGAGCTTCAGGCCACGCTCGCCGACGCGTGTGTTGTAGCCGTCGGGCAGGCTCATGACGAAGTCATGCACCTGGGCCAGCCGCGCCGCCTCCTCGACCTCTGCCGGGCTCGCCGAAGGACGGCCGTACTGGATGTTGTAGAAGACGGAATCGTTGAAAAGGACCGTATCTTGCGGAACGATACCGATCGCCGCTCGCAGGCTGTCTTGCGTCACCGCGCGGATGTCCTGGCCGTCGATGCTGATCGTTCCGTCCTCGACATCGTAGAATCGGAACAGCAGCCGCGAGATGGTCGACTTGCCCGCCCCCGACGCGCCTACGATCGCCACCGTGCTGCCCGTTGGCACCTCGAAGTCGACATCCCTGAGCACCGGCCGTCGCGCGTCGTAGCTGAACGAAACATGCTCGAACCGGACCACGCCGTCATCGACCACGAGGTTGCGGGCGCCGGGCGCATCCTCGATCTCGCGGTTCTGCTCGAGAAGCCCGAACATCTGCTCCATGTCAACCAGAGACTGCTTGATTTCGCGGTAGACAAATCCAAGAAAATTAAGGGGTTGAAACAATTGCATCATGTAGAGATTGACCGCGGTGAAAGCCCCCACGGTCATGGCGCCATCAGCCACCCGGAAGCCCGAGAGCACCAGCAGGATCGTCATTCCCAGGGCCATAATAAGCCCCTGGCCGACGTTGAGCAGCGAGAGCGTTGTCAGGCTCTTCACGGCTGCCTTCTCGTAGCGCTGCATCGAGACGTCGTAGCGCCGCGCCTCGTGGGCCTCGTTGCCGAAATACTTCACCGTCTCAAAATTCAGCAGGCTGTCGATCGCCTTCGTATTGGCCTCGCTGTCGCTGTCGTTCATAGCGCGCCGGTACTTGAGCCGCCACTCGGTGAACGAGAAGGTGAAGATGATGTAAATCACCACGGTGACGAAGGTGATCGCGCTGAACACAAAGCCGAACAGCGACCAAAGGATCGCGCAGACCAGCCCGATCTCCACCAGCGTCGGCAGAATGTTGAACAGCATGAAACGCAGGAGGAAATCGATTCCCTTGATCCCGCGCTCTATGGCTCGGCTCAGCCCGCCGGTCTGCCGGTCCATGTGAAACCGCAGCGCAAGTGCATGCAGATGCTTGAAGACCGTGAGCGCAATCGCCCGAATGGCCCGCTGGCCTACCTTGGCAAAGACGAAGTCGCGCAGCTCGGCAAAGGCCTGCTGACCGACCCGGAGCAGACCGTAGCCGATAAGGAGTGACACCGGCACAGCTATGGCTCCGCTGGCGGCCGTATCCATCGTATCGGCCTCGAGTACGTCCACGGCCCGGCCGAATACTGCAGGCACAGCCACAGTCGCGACCTTCGCCGCCACCAACAGGATTAGGGCGATCGCGACGCGCACGCGCATCTCGAGCTGTCCCTTCGGCCACAGGTATGGTGCAAGGGCTCGGATCGCGCGCATCTCTGCGCCCGCACGCCGTTCCGGCACCGGTGTATTCGGTTCAGATATGCGTCCGTGTCCCACCATCCGTCGAAGATGTAGGCCGAAGGCAAGCCGAAAGCCAGACTGACGGCTACCGTAACTCGGAAAATGTTGAGGCCGCAGAGCGAACGAGTCCCCTTTCGATCACCGCAGGGAACTTCGAGATTACGGTCATGGCGGCGCAAACCCTCGAAATCTAAAAATTTGAAGTCTGCGGGTCTTGCCCTTAGCGGTTAGGTAAATTAATTGATCTTGGTTCGCGGGCCCGGAGGCGGCCCCGCAACGCCCGGTCGGCGATACCCGTCGCCGCGCGATAGCCGATAGCGCGAAATACGCGATCGTCCCGCGTCTGCCCGGTGCACGAAAAGCCGCGGATAGCGGTGTGCACGACGCCGACACGGTAAACAACGGTATCGACGTCCGGGGAGATGGGAGGAACGTTCGACCGATGCTTGCTGCGACGCTTGCACCATTCGTTCTGGGCGTGTGCGCGCCGACGGTGCGCCGGGTCGCCGGCGACCATGTCGGCTGGGTGCTCGCAGCGCTGCCTGCCGGGCTGACCGTCTATTTCGCGCAGTTCCTAGGCCCTGTTTCGGCGGGAGAGACTCTCTCCTTCTCGACCGAATGGATCCCGGCGCTCAGCATCGCCCTATCCTTCTACGTCGACGGGCTGAGCCTACTGTTCGCGCTTCTGATCAGCTTCATCGGCACCTTCATAGTTCTCTACGCCGGCGCGTACCTGAAGGGCCATATCCATCTCGGACGCTTCATGATGTTCCTGCTGATGTTCATGGGTTCGATGCTGGGGCTCGTGCTGTCGGACAACGTGGTGACCCTGTTCGTATTCTGGGAGCTGACCTCGATCACCTCGTTCCTGCTGATCGGCTTCAACCATGAGAAGCCCCGCTCGCGGCGTGCCGCATTACAGGCGCTGGTAGTCACCGGCGGCGGCGGACTCGCCCTGCTCGCAGGACTGCTGCTGATGGCTCAGGCGGGCGGCGCCATGGAGCTGTCGACGCTGCTCGCCGATGGTGATGTGCTGCGCGAGCACCCCTGGTACGTGGCGATCCTGATCCTGATTCTCTGTGGCGCGTTTACGAAGTCGGCCCAGGTGCCGTTCCATTTCTGGCTTCCCAACGCCATGGAGGCGCCGACACCGGTCAGCGCCTACCTTCACTCGGCCACGATGGTGAAGGCCGGGGTCTATCTGCTGGCGCGCATGAACCCGGGCCTCGGCGGGACGGAGGTCTGGCATGTCGTACTGATGGTCTTCGGCGGCGCAACCTTGATCGCCGGCGCGATCCTCGCGCTGCGCAACACCGACCTCAAGCTGATGCTTGCCCAGACGACAGTCGCCAGTCTCGGCCTGCTGGTCTTCCTGATCGGCATCGGCGAGCACTACGCGATCCAGGCAGCGATGGCCTACCTGTTCGCGCATTCGATGTTCAAGGGCGCACTTTTCATGGTCGCCGGCTCTGTCGACCACGGCACCGGCACGCGCGACCTGCACCGCCTGTCAGGCCTTGGCCGGATCATGCCATTCACCGCGGCGGCCGGCGCGCTCGCGGCGCTTTCGATGTCCGGACTGCCGCCCTTCTTCGGCTTCATCGCCAAGGAATGGGTCTATAAGGGTACGCTCGACGGAAGCCTACCGCTCGTCCTGACCGCAGTCGCGATCACCGGCAATGCGCTTATGTTTGCAATCGCGTTCCTGGTCGGATTCAAGCCATTCTTCGGCAAACTGGGCGACACGCCCCACAAGCCACATGAGGGCACGCTGGGCCTGTGGATCGGCGCCCTTACGCTTGCCGTACTCAGCCTGTTCTTCGGCCTGTTCAGTAATATCTCGGAGAACCTGTTCGTTGGCCCCGCCGCAATCGCTGTCGCCGGGAAGCCCATGACGGTCGATCTCTACCTGTGGGGCGGTTTCAAGGCGCCGGTCGTGGCCAGCATCATCACCGTCGCGATCGGCGCCATCCTGTTCTGGCAGAGCCGGCACGCGAGCGCTGCGCTAGCACGGCTGATCGACCCTCTCTGGGGGCCCGACAAGGGCTATGATCAGTTTATGGATGCACTCATCGCACTCGCGCGCGGCGTATCGGGCGCGTTGCAGATCGGTATTCTCCGACGCTACATGCTGATCACCTTTCTGGTGCTGGCGGCCTCGCTCGTCCTGCCTCAGGTGTTTGACGGTATCGGTGTCATGGTCCAGACACCGCCGGTCGACATGCTGGTATGGTCCGTCGCCCTACTCACTCTGGGCGGGGGAGTTGCGGTGGTGCTCATCCGATCGCGGCTGATCGCGATTATGTCCATGGGGATCATGGGCATCGGGGTCGCGTTCGTATTCCTGGTGTTCGGCGCGCCGGACCTGGCCTTCACCCAGTTGATGGTCGAGACCCTATCGGTGGTCATCCTCGCCTTGGTTATAACACGCCTACCGGTGTTCGGATCGGACCATCGCGGACCGTTACAGGTTACCCGCGACGCGGCGATTGCAGTGGCTGTCGGCGGAGCGCTGGCGGCGTTGCTAATGACAATTATCGGAGCGCCGCTCGACATCAGCCTTAGCACCTATTTCGGCGAGCGCAGCTACACGGATGCCTTCGGCCGTAACATCGTGAACGTGATTCTAGTCGACTTCCGCGCCCTCGACACACTAGGTGAGATCGCGGTGGTCACGATCGCCGGCGTATCCGTCTTGGCCCTGTATGCGATCACCGGGAGCGATACGGAAGATCAATCGACCACTAACGACGCGGAAAAAACGTCATGAACTCGTTGATCCTGCGAACCGCAACCCCGCTGCTTTCGGGGCTGATGCTCCTATTCTCGATCTATGTGCTGCTTCGCGGCCATAACGAACCCGGCGGCGGCTTCATTGGCGGACTGATCGGCGCATCGGCCTTTGCGATCTACGCCATCGCCGAGGGGCTGGCCGCAGCGCGGCGCGCACTCGTGGTCCAGCCGATCGCGATTGCCGGCACCGGCCTGCTGCTGGCCGCACTCAGCGGTGTGGCGTCGATCCTGTTTGGTGATGCATTCCTGACGGGCCAGTGGTGGTTTCCCTCTTTCGCCCCGGACATGAAATACGCCTCCACAGTTGTGCTGTTCGACATCGGCGTTTACCTGGTCGTTGTCGGCGCAATCGCCGGTATCGCCTTCGCCCTCGAGGGACGTGAATAGTGGAAACGATTCTCGTCATCCTCGTCGGCCTCCTGTTCGCAATCAGCGTCTACCTGTTGCTGTCGGGCTCACTGATCAGGTTGATCCTTGGCGTATTCGTTTTGGGCAACGCGACGCATCTGCTGATTTTCGCCTCCGGACGCCTGACGCGAGAGAGTCCGCCGCTGATCGACAAGGGACTGAAGGTCGCCGAAGCCGGCATCGCCAACCCGTTGCCCCAGGCGTTGATCCTGACAGCCATCGTGATCAGCTTCTCGCTATTCGCCTTTCTGCTGGTTTTGTCGCGTCGGGCCTACCGGACCCTCGACACCGTCAATACCGACGAGATGCGTATCGCCGAACCGGTATTGGACACGCCACCGATGCGAGGTCGCGATGTCTGAGATGGCAGCATGGCTCGTCGTCTGGCCGATCGCAATTCCGCTGATCGGTGCCTCGCTCGCGATCGCCCTCTGGGGACGTCCGAACGCGCAGAGCGCGATCGGGCTGATTACGATTACCCTTCAGCTAGTGGCGAGTTTGGTCCTCCTCGACCATGTCTGGACGAACGGGCCGGTCGCTATGTCCATGGGCGGATGGCCCGCACCGTTCGGGATCGCGATGGTCGCCGATACGCTGGGGTCAGCGCTTACCGCTGCCGCCAGCGCCGTCGCCCTAATAATCTTGGTTTATGGCCTTGGCGCCACCCACATCGAGCACCGCCGCGCCGGCATTATTCCGCTGCTGCTGGCGCTGGTGATGGGCGTCGCGGGCGCCTTCCTGACCGCCGACATATTCAACCTCTATGTCTGGTTCGAGATCACGCTGATTTCGTCGTTCGGACTGATGGTCCTGGGCGGGCGCCGCGAACAGATCGACGGTGCAGTGAAGTACGCCTTCCTCAACCTGCTAGCGACAACACTCCTGCTCATCGCCATCGCGCTGCTCTACGGCATGACCGGTACGCTAAGCATAGCCGACCTGCCGGGCAAGGTCGCGGCCCTACCGGCCGACGCGCCGGTCGAAACCGTCGTGCTTCTCTTCCTTGTCTCGCTGGGCATGAAGTCAGCGTTGTTTCCCCTGCACTTCTGGCTACCCGCGGCCTATCACACGCCGCTGCCAACCGTCTCGGCGATCTTCGCGGCCTTGTTGACCAAGGTGGGCGTTTACTCACTGGTGCGCGTGTTCATGATCGTGTTCCCCGACGGGGGAGAAATTGCTCGAGAGGCGATGATCTGGGTCGCCGTCGCGACCATGGTCGTCGGCGCACTGGGTGCGCTGGCCGAAACCGATATCCGCCGGGTCGTTTCCTATACCGTCATCAGCGGCGTCGGGGTCATGGTCGGTGGGCTGGCCATCGGCACCGAACTCGCGCTGCTCGGTACAATCTTCTACGTCATCCACTCGATCATCATATCTGCTGCATTGTTCATGGCGGCGGGCATGGTAGTACGGGCATCGGGCGGCACCCTGATCAGCGACATCGCGGGACTTTATAAAGGTGCGCCATTTCTCGCCGTGGCATTTCTGGTTTGCGGGTTGTCGCTCGCCGGCGTACCGCCAATGGCGGGCTTCTGGCCCAAGGTGTATCTGGTCCAAGCGGGCATGGCGGCGGACGAGTATGCCATCGTCGCCGGCGTGCTCGTCTCCGGCTTCCTCACCCTGATACTGGTCGGGCGGATATTCGCGCTGGCTTTCTGGCGCGAGGCGACTGACCGGACGCCGCCCGGTGCTTCGGGTCGCCCCGGCAACGGCACCGCCTTGATGAAGAGTGCCATTGGCGCGTTGGCGGCACTAACTTTCGTCATCGGCGTCTACTCCGCACCGCTTGCCGGCGTGTCCGAGCGCGCGGCCGCAGAACTCCTGGCGCCTGATGCCTACATCGAGGCAGTGCTCGGAAATTCTTCGCGGACTGCTGCAATCGTCACGGACAGCATGGAGGTGCAGCAATGAACCTGCTGGCCATCAACATGGTACTTGCGCTGATCTGGGGCGTTGTCACCAACAGCTTCTCACCGAGCAACCTGCTCTTTGGTTTTGTTCTCGCGTTCCTGTCCCTTTGGCTCGTGCGCGAGCAGTTCAACCAACGCAATTTCTACCGCCCCTTCCGCATCCTTAGGCTGGCCGCGCTGTTCGTCTACGAGCTGGCGCTCTCGGGCTTTCGGGTCGCGCGCGACACGCTCTCGCCACGTATGGAGTTCCGACCGGCCATCGTCGCCTTTCCGCTGGAGATCGAAAGCCCTATCGGCATCATGTTGCTCGCCAACCTGATCACTCTCACCCCCGGAACCCTCAGCGTCGATGTCTCGACGGACCGGTCGACCCTTTACATTCACGCGATGGACGTCGACGACGCGGACGAACTTCGAGCGGACATCCGCAACGGGTTCGAGCGCCGGATCCGCGAGGCGCTGGAGTAGTTCCATGGAAGAATTCGCCGCACGCTTCCTCGACGGGTCTATCCTCTTCGCCTACGGCGCGATGATCGTTTCCTTCGCATTGACCGTATATCGCCTGCTGCGCGGACCGACCCCGGCCGACCGGGTGGTGGCCCTCGACATGCTGGCCTTGCTCGGGATCGGATTCATCGGCCTCTTCTCGATTTCCACCGGGGAGTATGCCTTCCTCGACGTGGCAATCGCGCTCGCGCTGGTCGGCTTCCTCGCGACCGTCGCCTTCGCCCGCTACGTCTATCGCATCGCACTCGACGAGCACCACAAGCACCCCCCCGCTAGCGCAGGAGACGATAAATGATCGATCTTCTCGCCGGCGTCTTCATCTTGATCGGTGCCGCTTTCTCCTTGATCGCCGGTATCGGGCTCTTTCGGCTGCCGGATATCTTCGTGCGCATGCATGCCGCGACGAAAGCCGGCACCCTCGGGGCGGGGCTCGTGCTGCTGGCAATCGCGATCGCTTCCCAAGACGCCGGCGTCATCACCCGTGCAATCGCGGGCCTGGGCTTCCTCTTGCTCACGGCCCCCGTCGCCGCACACCTGCTCGGTCGTGCCGCGTATCTTGCACAGGCGGAACTCTGGTCGGAAACCAGCATCGATGAACTCGCGGGCAAGTACGACGCCGACGGGCGGCGGCTGGCGGGAACGCCGGCGGCCGATCTCCAGTCCGGCAAACGCGACGTATCGAACCCCGGTTGACCCGCTTGCGGGCTATACTCTCCCGCATGCCACCGACTAGCATCATCACCATTATGTTTGCCGCCCATGTCGCGAGCATGACCGGGTTCGCTGCCTTCCCTGCCTTGCTGTTGCCGCTTCAGGCGGAATGGAACCTCGACAACACGCAAGCCGGCTGGATTGGCGGGATCTACTTCGCCGGCTATGTGTTAGCGGTGGCGATCATCGTCCCATGGACCGACCGAATCGATTCGCGCCGCATCTACCTCGCCTGCCTGATGCTATCGGCCATCGGGCTCACCGGCTTCGCGATGCTGGCCGATGGCTTCTGGTCAGCGATGACGTGGAATGCGATTCAGGGTGCTGGCGTGGGCGGGACATACATGACCGGTCTAAAGGTGCTGACCGACAGGCTGCCGTCGCCCCTACCGTCCCGGGGCATCGCGATCTACACAGCCGGTTTCTCCGTCGGGGTCGGTACCTCATTCGCGATGAACGGCGTGATCGGTGCCCTGTTAGGGTGGCCGTGGGCATTCGGGATCGCAGCGCTCGGTCCCCTTGCCGCTGCATTCATTGTCGGCGTGTGCATATCCAAGCGCGCGACGCTCCCGGAGGAGCGACCACCGACGCGTGCGTTCGATTTCAGGCCCGTGCTTCGCAATCGGAGGGCCATGGGATACGTCCTCGGTTATGCTGGCCATTCTTGGGAACTATTCGCGTTGCGCGGATGGATCGTCGCCTTCCTGGTTTTCGCCGGCGAGAAAAGCGGTGGCGCAGCGAATGCCGAGGCCGCCCTCATCGCCGCAGTCGCCAATCTGGCCGCCGTCGCGGCGAGCCTCATCGGTAACGAATTGTGCGAACTCTACGGACGACGGCGCATAACGCGCATAGCGATGCTAGCATCGTTTGCAGTCGCCCTGCTGATAGGCATAAGCCCCGGGCTACCCTTCCCGGTCGTGGTCATCCTCTTCTTCGTATACAGTGGCCTTGTCATGGGAGATTCCGGATCCCTGACCGCGGGCGCCACACAGTCCGCGGCGCCCGGATATCGCGGCCTCACCCTCGCGGTACACTCGCTATTCGGTTTTGCCGCCGGTTTCCTCGGCCCGCTCGCGGTGGGCCTGATACTCGACGCGGCAGGAGGTCAAGCTTCCTCGACCGCATGGTTTCTGGGGTTTACAACGATCGGCCTTGGTTCGCTCGCAGGCGCAGTCGGCATGTCCATCGTCGGGCGCCAGCTGCGCAATGCCTGAAAGAATTCAGCTGCATGTCTTGTCCCGCTTGCGCACCGAGATTAATTTCATCGCATCCCCGAGCCCAACAAGGATCAACGTCATGGAAATGTCCGGCGAATACAAAATCAATGCGTCCCGCGAAAAGGTCTGGGCGGGGCTAAACGATCCCGAAACCCTAAAGCGATCCATCCCAGGTTGCGAAGAGATCGAGCAGACATCAGACACGTCCTTTTCCGCCAAGGTCACTGCCAAGGTCGGGCCCGTGAAAGCAAAGTTCGCCGGCGACGTCGAACTCTCCGACATCGACGCGCCGAACGGATATCGAATTTCCGGCGAAGGCAAGGGCGGCGCGGCCGGTTTCGCAAAAGGTGGAGCAAACGTAAAGCTTGAGGAGGATGGGGACGGCACGCTACTTAAGTATGAAGTCGACGCTCAGGTCGGCGGTAAACTGGCACAGCTCGGAGCGCGCCTGATTGACGGTACTGCCAAGAAGATGGCATCCCAGTTCTTTGAGAATTTCGCCGAGGCCGTGACCGACGACGACCCGGTCGGGGACCCGACAGAAAAGGGCACACCGGCGGCCGCGTTAACCACCCATGCCTCCAATGCCGGCCAGATCACCGCGATGTCTCAGGTTGGTGCCGGGACATGGGTCGTGAGTGTATTACTCGCCGCCGGATTGCTTTATGCGTTATTTGGCTGATTGCAAAGGGGGTTTCTTTGCATATTCTGCCGATTTTGATGTCCAGTGCCTTGACGACAGCGCCCCTGCGGCAGAAACTCTGTACAAGTAATTAAAGGATTGTCTTGCGCACTACCGTGGGGCGATTTAGCGGGGCGACCCGAAATCAGGGAGGAATGTAATGCCCACCGTATCGATGGCGGTGAACGGAAAGTCTGTCTCGGCAGATGTCGAGCCTCGGACCCTACTCGTTCAGTATCTTCGCGAACATCTCGGACTAACCGGGACCCATGTCGGTTGCGATACCAGCCAGTGTGGCGCCTGCGTAGTTCACGTGAATGGTGAATCCTTGAAGTCCTGTACCATGCTCGCGGCTCAGGCCGAGGGTGCGGACGTGACCACGATCGAGGGGCTCGCCAATGGCGATGAATTGCACCCGATGCAAGAAGCCTTTCGCGAGAACCATGGTCTACAGTGCGGCTTCTGCACGCCGGGCATGGTGATGAGCGCGTTGGACCTGGTCCAGAAGAACTCCGATCCGAGCGAACAAGATGTCCGCGAATGGCTGGAGGGTAACCTCTGCCGCTGCACCGGCTACCACAATATCGTTAAGTCGATTCTTGCCGGCGCCAAAGCCCTGAAGGGTTAGCGCTATGACCGGTACGGGAATTGGCGCGTCCATCAAGCGGGTCGAGGACCAGCGTTTCCTCACCGGCAATGGAAGCTATACCGACGACATCAACCGACCGGGACAGGCCTTTGCATGGATTCTGCGATCGCCCCATGCCCATGCGACAATTAATTCCGTCGACACGTCCGGGGCTGAAGCAACTCCGGGAGTGATCGCGGTTCTGACCGGTGCGGACATGGCAGCGGACGGCGTCGGCGGCCTCCCCTGCGGCTGGCAGATTCACAACAAGGACGGCTCGCCGATGGCGGAGCCTGCCCATCCGCCGCTGGCGGTCTCCAAGGTACGTTATGTGGGCGATCAGGTGGCAATTGTCATAGCAGAAACTCGTGACGTCGCGCGCGACGCTGCCGAACTGATCGAGGTGGACTACGGCTTGTTGCCCGCGGTCGTAGATATGGATTCGGCGCTGGCTGACGGAACGCTAGTGCATGATGATGTGCCGAACAACCGCTGCTTCGACTGGGAAATCGGCGAGAAAGACACAGTCGACGCGGCCTTCGCCGATGCACAGCATGTCGTGTCGATCGACCTGGTGAACAACCGGCTCATTCCCAACGCCATGGAGCCCCGCGCCGCGATCGCGGAGTTCGACCGCTCGACAGGCCAGTACACGCTTCACACGACAACTCAGAACCCGCACGTCATCCGTCTGCTGATGGGCGCCTTCGTGTTACAGATTCCCGAGCACAAGCTGCGCATCGTGGCGCCCGATGTCGGTGGCGGTTTCGGCTCCAAGATTTTCCACTATGCCGAGGAAGCCATTCTGACCTGGGCCGCCGCCAAGGTGCATGTGCCAATCAAGTGGACGGCCGAACGGTCTGAGTCCTTTGCGACCGACGCCCATGGCCGCGATCACGAAACCCATGCGGAGCTGGCGCTTGACGCGGATGGAAACTTCTTGGGCCTACGGGTTGAGACGAAGGCCAATGTGGGTTCCTATCTCTCGACCTTCGGCTCGAGTGTCCCAACCTACCTGTACGCAACCCTGCTCGCGGGCGTATACACGACCCCCGCGATCTACGCCGAAGTGCAGACGGTCTTTACCAACACCGCTCCCGTCGACGCCTATCGCGGCGCCGGCCGCCCGGAATGCACCTATCTACTAGAACGGCTGGTCACCAAGGCTGCCCGTCAACTCGGAATGGACCCGGCCGAACTGCGCAAGCAGAACATGATTCAGTCAGACCAGTATCCCTATCAGACGCCGGTCGCACTGCAATATGACTGCGGCGACACGCCGGCCTCGTTTGAAAGCGCGCTCAAGGTCGCCGACTATCTAGGGTTCGAGAAGCGCCGCGCCGCTGCCGAGAAGACCGGCAAGCTGCGCGGAATCGGCATCTCGACCTATGTCGAGGCCTGCGGGATCGCCCCGTCGGCCGTCGCCGGCGCACTGGGTGCACGTGCGGGGCTCTATGAATCAGCGCAGGTTCGGGTGCACCCGACCGGTTCCGTGACGGTCTATACAGGCACCCACAATCACGGACAGGGCCACGAGACGACATTCGCCCAACTGGTATCGGAATCCTTCGGCATTCCGGCGGACCAGGTCGAGATCAGCCATGGCGATACCGACCAGGTCCAATTCGGCATGGGCACCTACGGGTCGCGCTCCCTCGCCGTGGGCGGGCCGGCAATCCTCAAGGCGTGCAACAAGGTCATCGACAAGGCCAAGAAGATTGCCGCGCATATCATGGAAGCCGACGTCTCCGATATCGAGTTTGCCGACGGCAAGTTCACCGTGGCCGGTACCGACAAGGAAATGGCCTTCGGTGAAGTCTCGCTGGCCGCCTATGTGCCGCACAATTACCCGATCGAGGAGATCGAACCAGGGCTGGACGAAAACGCCTTCTACGATCCGCTGAACTTCAGCTTCCCCGGCGGCGCGCATATCTGCGAGGTCGAGGTCGATCCCGAGACCGGCAATGTAGAGATCATAAATTTCACCGCGGTCGACGATGTCGGGCGCGTGGTCAATCCCATGATCGTCGAGGGCCAAGTGCATGGCGGCCTTGCTCAGGGCGTGGGACAGGCTCTCCTCGAGGGTTGTGTCTATGATGATGATGGCCAGCTTCTCACGGGCTCTTACATGGACTACACCATGCCGCGCGCCGACAACCTCCCGAGCTTCTCGGTGGCAACCCAGAGCGTCATGGGAGCATCGAACCCGCTCGAAGTGAAGGGCGTGGGCGAAGTTGGGGCAATCGGTTCTCCGCCCGCGGTGGTCAACGCCATTCTCGACGCATTGGCGGGGCTTGGCGTCGAAGACATTTCAATGCCTGCGACACCCCAGAGGGTGTGGCAGACCATCCAGGATTCCAGTGTCCGCCAGGCGGCGGAATAACGTCTGGCGAGGGAGGTAGACGATGTACGAATTCAATTACCAGAAGGCGGGTTCCGCCGACGATGCGGCAAGCGCTGTGAGTTCCGCCGAGGACGGCCGGTTCCTCGCCGGGGGGATGACTCTCATCCCGACCCTCAAGCAGCGTCTGGCCCAGCCGTCGGATCTCGTAGATCTAGCTGGACTCGGCGACCTTGTCGGCATCGAGGATGGCGGCAATTCCGTCACCATCAAGGCCATGACCCGGCATGTCGACGTGGCGAACAGCGACGTCGTCAAATCGAAGATCCCCGCGCTCGCAAGCCTTGCTGATAATATCGGCGATCCGCAGGTCCGTAACCGCGGTACGATCGGCGGTTCCCTAGCCAACAACGATCCGGCCGCCGACTATCCGGCCGCCGTTCTTGGCTTGAATGCGATCGTCATTACGAACCAGCGTGAAATCGCCGCGGAAGACTATTTCGACGGCATGTTCACGACAGCCCTCGAAGAGGGTGAACTGATCACGGCTGTACGCTTCCCGGTTCCCGATAAGGCCGCCTATAAAAAGTTCCCGAACCCAGCGTCGCGTTATGCGCTGGTTGGCGTGATGGTGGCGCAAACCGACGGCGAGACCCGCGTCGCCGTGACCGGCGCCGGACAGGATGGCGTATTCCGCGCCGGCGATATCGAGAGCGCCCTTTCCGGAAACTGGAGCGCGGAAGCCGCCAAGGGCGTAACGATGTCGGACGACGGGTTGAACTCCGATATCCATGCTTCGGCCGAATACCGCGCCCACCTGATCTCGGTCATGGCGAGCCGCGCGGTTGATGCCGCCGGCTGAGCCCCGCCGAAAAGACTTCCAGTGACACGGCCGGGGCTTTGCTCCGGCCGTCTCTCTTGGTCCTGTTGGCCATGAAACGCGCCTGCGCTATATCAATCGCAAGGGGGGCTCCCCCGCCTAAACTGGTCCTTGTCAGCCCCACGCCACCGTCGAAAATGGAATCAGTCATTTGAACCGAATTCCCGAGAATGTCGAAAACACCCTAGCGCTCCTGTCCGAGGGCAACTACGTGTCGGATCGCAGTCTGTCGACCGCCGTACACCTTGCCCTTTCCCTCGGACGCCCCCTGTTCCTCGAAGGCGAGGCAGGCGTCGGCAAAACAGAGATTGCCAAGGTACTGGCCGATACACTCGGACGGCGCCTCGTCCGCCTGCAGTGCTATGAGGGGCTCGACGTTGCCTCCGCGGTCTACGAGTGGAACTACGCTGCGCAGATGATCGAAATTCGCCTCGCCGAGGTGGAAGGCGCGCCCGATCGCGAACGTCTCGGCAGCGACATCTTTGCCAACAAGTTCCTAATCCACCGCCCCCTACTTCAGGCTCTGGATCCGTCCACGGACGGACCCCCTGTCCTTTTGATCGATGAACTCGACCGCACCGACGAGGCTTTTGAGGCCTACCTACTTGAGGTCCTCTCGGACTTCCAGATTACGATTCCGGAAATCGGCACCATCCGTGCGGAAGAACCGCCAATTGTGATTATCACCTCAAACCGGACGCGGGAGATCCATGACGCTCTAAAGCGACGCTGTTTCTACTATTGGGTCGACTACCCCGACGCGGAGCGCGAACTCGAAATTCTGAGCATCAAGGCCCCACAGGCCGATGCGCGTTTGTCGCGACAAGTGGTCAACTTCGTTCAGCGCCTACGTGCGACGGATCTATTCAAGGTACCTGGCATCGCCGAGACCATCGACTGGGCGTCCGCGCTCCACCAGCTCGACATCATCGAACTTACCCCGGACGCGATCGACGACACGCTCGGTGTACTACTGAAATATCAGGACGACATAGCAAAGATCCGGGGCAGTGAAGCGGCTAAGATCCTCGACGAGGTCAAGAGCGAGGTCGCCCTCGCTCAGGCAGTAAATTAGGCAGCCCGTGTCTGAAAAGGCGATCCCCGACGAGGCGCGCCCGGCGCTCCGGGCTAGGGCGAAGCTCGACGATATCTCCGAAACCGGAGTCGACGGGCCCGGAAAGATCGCGAATAACATCATGCATTTCGCACGCGTGCTGCGTGCGGCGGGTCTCCCTGCAGGGCCGGGCAAGGTGATCGAGGCCATCGGTGCCGTCGAGATTGTTGGACTCGACAATCGCGAAGATTTCTATTGGGCCCTACACGCAGTCTTCGTGAACCGGCGCGACCAGCGCGAAATCTTCGATCAGGCCTTCCACATCTTCTGGCGTAACCCCAAGCTCCTAGAACGAATGGCATCGCTTGTCCTGCCTTCCTTCGTCGATTCGGAGGCCCAGCAGAACGCAGAGGAAATGAATCGGCGCCTGGCTGAGGCCCTGAAGCAGGAGCAAATGGAGATTCCCAGCGAGGGTGACGGCGGACAGGATGACGAAGAGCCGGAGATCACCGTCGATGCCGTGATGACCTTTTCCGCCAACGAGGTGTTGCAGCAGACCGATTTCGAGAAAATGTCGAACGAGGAGCTAGAGGCGGCCAAGCGTGCCATCGCACGGATGCGCTTACCCATCATGGAGGTACCGACCAGGCGTTTCCGACGCGACACGCGAGGGAATCGCATCGACATGCTCGCGACGCTGCGCGCGGCCCTGCGTGGCGGCGGCACGTCAATTCCGCTGCAGTACCGCAAGCGCAAGCGCCGTCACCCGCCCCTCGCCGTGCTTTGCGATATCTCGGGCTCGATGAGCCGATACTCGCGCATGATCTTGCATTTCATGCACGCCGTAACAAACGACCGTGACCGGGTGCACACCTTCCTGTTTGGCACCCGGCTCACCAACGTCACCCGGCAGCTTCGCTTCAAAGACGTCGACGAGGCGCTTGATCGGGTGGCCGAGGCGGTGGATGACTGGTCCGGCGGGACCCGGATCGGTCGCACACTGCATGACTTCAATACCAACTGGTCGCGTCGGGTGCTCGGCCAGGGTGCGATTGTTCTGTTGATCACCGACGGCCTGGACCGCGACGCAGCGGATGGGCTCGAAAAGGAAATCGAGCGCCTCCACATGTCCTGCCGTCGCTTGATCTGGTTGAACCCACTCCTACGTTATGATCGGTACGAGCCCAAGTCCCTGGGCGCCCGGGCGATGCTTCCGCACACGGACGAGTTCCGCTCGATCCATAATCTGGAAAGCCTAGAGCAGCTCGCGGAAACCTTGTCCCGGGACGACGGGCATGGGACGTTTTTAACGATATCCAGCGAGGAGGCAGCACAATGAGTAAATGGACCATTGACCTTCAGACTGTCGACCATGACGACGTCGTCGAGAAGGCTGCCGCTTGGCGCGGGTCCGGTAAGAAAGTTGCAATTGCCACCGTGGTCACGACCTGGGGTTCCTCACCGCGACCGGTGGGAAGCCAGCTGGCGGTCGACGAGGACGGCAACATGACCGGCTCGGTCTCGGGCGGATGCATCGAGAGCGCCGTCGTACATGAGGCCCACCGAGTCATGGCGGATGGCAAGCCCCGGCTGCTCGATTTTGGGGTCTCTAACGAAATGGCCTGGGAAGTCGGCCTCGCCTGTGGCGGCAAGGTCGAGGTCTGGGTCGAGCGACTGGACTGACCGGGATGCGACCCGAAACACTGACATCGCTGCTTGCCGCCCGTGCAGGTAAGCAAGCTGTAGCGCTCGTATCGCATCTCGATAGCGGCGCACAAACCCTTGTTTTCTACGACCGGACCGAGGGGCAACTTGATCTTGACGAAGAGATTCTCACAGCCGCGCGTGATGCACTTCGTGACGACAAGAGCGGGCGGCTGCGTACCGGCGACACCCCGCTCTTCGTGCAAGTTTTCAACCCACCCAAGCGGATGATTATCGTCGGTGCGGTACATATAGCCCAGCCTCTAGTAACGCTGGCCCAGACATCCGGCTATGAGGTCGTCATCGTGGATCCGCGGGGCGCCTTTGCAACTCGTGATCGCTTCCCGGGCGTTACCCTGAGCGAGGACTGGCCCGACGACGCGTTGAAAGAAATCGGCGTCGACAACCGCACAGCGATCGTCACACTGACCCACGATCCCAAGCTGGATGACCCTGCGCTACATATTGCGCTTCGGTCCGAGGCTTTCTATGTCGGCTCGCTCGGCAGCAAGCGCACCCATGCCGGGCGCGTGGAACGGCTGACCGCGGCAGGCTACACCGAGATCGAGATTAGGCGCATCCACGCGCCGGTGGGGCTCGCCATCAACGCCAAGAGCCCCGCAGAAATCGCTATCTCCGTTATGGCGCAGATCACACAGGTCCTGCACGGCAAATGAAGTTCGGCCCTGTCCCCCTGTCGCAGGCCGAGGACGCCATGCTAGTGCACGGGCAGACCTTCGGTGAACGTCGCTTCCGAAAAGGTCACGTCCTAAATGCTTCGGACGTAGCGTATCTTTCCGCCGCGGGCATTAAAGAAGTTACCGTCGCGATCTTTGAGGCCGACGACATCGACGAGAATGCTGCCGCGTTGCGCCTAGCGACGGCGGCGAGCGGTGCAGGAATTCGTGTGGGTGTCCAGGGGACCGGTCGGGTGAACCTCTTTGCGAAACATGCCGGGCTTGCCATGCTCGCCGCTGAGACAGTAGACCGAATCAATTGCATTGATGAGGGCATCACGATCTCGACATTACACCCCCTTGACCGGGTCGAGGAGGACCAACTCCTCGCTACGATCAAGATCATTCCCTTCGCCGTCAGTGAGGCATCCCTGACTGACGCAGAGGTCGCCGCCGCCGTAGAGCCTATATCTGTACGTCCCTACCGAGCACGGCAGATCGGCCTCATCCAAACTAACCTGCCCGGGCTGCCCGAGAAAATACTAGTTAAGACCGAAGGGGTCATTCGTGCCCGCGTTGAAGCTCTTGGCTGCACTCTTGCCGCTCCATTCACGGTCGATCATGATGAGATTGCGATCGAAGCGGCACTGCATCGCCTTACCGGCGGCGGGGCGGAACTGGTTCTCGTCGTCGGTGCATCGGCGACCACGGACCGGCGCGATGTGATCCCCGCTGCAATCGTCCGTGCGGGCGGCCGGGTCGAGCATTTTGGCATGCCCGTTGATCCCGGGAACCTAACAGTGCTGGCGCGGGTCGGCGATGTGCCAGTTCTCGCCCTGCCGGGTTCCGCGCGCTCGTCCAGGCCAGGCGGAAACGACCTAATCCTTGAGCGAATCGTCGCCGACATCCCCATCGACGGGACGCAGATCATGGGGCTCGGGGTTGGCGGCCTGATGAAGGAAATACCTTCCCGCCCTCTGCCCCGCACACAGGCCGCCCCGCGCAACCGGCGCCCCGCTGCAGCGCCAGCCCGTTTCGCGGCAATCGTACTAGCCGCTGGACAGTCCCGTCGCATGGGCCAGATCAATAAGCTCCTGATAGAGGTCGATGGGAAACCCATGGTACGGCACGCCGTGGATGCAGCACGCGAGGCGGGTGCAGCCCCGATCATCATCGTGACCGGACATCAATCCGATGCGCTCCGCAGCGCAGTTGGCGGCGATGTACAATATGTCCACAACCCCAACTTCGCGGACGGCCTCAGCACCTCCCTCCGAGCCGGCGTAGCGGCGGTACCTGAGGAGTGCGACGGCGCCCTGATCGCGTTGGGTGACATGCCGAAGGTTGCGAGCGAGCATCTACAAAGCCTCGTCGCGGCGCATGACCCCGAAGAGGGCCATCTCATTTGTGTGCCAACACGGGGCGGAAAACGCGGTAATCCTGTATTTTGGGATAGGCGCTTCTTCGACGATATGGCCGCATTGGGCGGCGACGTAGGCGCAAAACACCTGATCGGCGACTATGACGACGTAGTCCTGGAGGTTCCGATGCCGGACGATGCCGTTCTAACGGATGTCGACTCGCCCGCCGCACTCGAGCGCCTCGTCACCGATGGCGTAAAGATCAACTCATGACTTTTATAAAACCATCTCTGTTTGTGCCCACATTACTAACCCCCGCATCGAATTCCGACGTCCCGGTCACACATGCGCAGGTCAAACCGTCCTATTCCGTGCGTGGAGGCGTCGAATTCCATCGACAAAAAATTACAACAAAACGTTCGAATCCTGGAGCGCACATGCACGATTAGGAAGTTTGGACGCCGAGTCCAACATTGCCCGGATGTACATCCCCGGCGAAGGCGTAACGCGCAACTCGGTCAGGTGGTGGCGCGATACAATGGCGAACTCGACTACATTGATCGAGGCTGCATTACCTTTGGTTTTAAACGCGAGCGCCATATCGTCAACCAGACTGAAGTTCGCATGTCGGCCGGCTTCGTCGGGACACGGTGCCTTATAGAAAAGCGGGAACCGCGGCGATGTTTAAGTGCTCGCGGTTGTGGTTTCCGGCGGCGCCTCGCGACCTTCGTTTCCTTTACCGGCTTTTCCCCGACTTTCGGTTGGCACACCATGGATCGTTGCCAACTCGGTTTACCTGAATGCCTGCGAAGGTATGGCGAACCTAAGTGCCGATGCAACCGTCTGATTTTTTATGGAACTTTATCCTGCAGCTGACGATTATACCCCGCGCTGAGTGAGGCCGCCGTCAATCGCGGTCGCTGTACCAGTGACGTATCCGGCCTTCTCACTCGCAAGAAATGCAGCCATCGCGCCAAACTCCTCAACGCTCCCCACCCGTCCCATGGGAATCTGCGACGCGACATCTGCCTTCACAACGTCAATGCTCTTGCCCTGAGCCTTGGCCGTGAGCTCGTACAGCTGTTCGATCCGATCCGTCGCGATACGCCCTGGCATCAGCGCATTGATAGTCACGCCGTCAGGCGCAATTTCAAACGACAGTGTCTTTGCCCAGTTGGTCAACGCGATGCGGATCGAATTGGAGATCCCTAGTGCTGGGATCGGCTCCACGACACCGGTCGACGTCACCAGTAGAATGCGCCCCCACGCACGCGCGCGCATTCCCGGTAACAGGTGTCTGGTGAGCCGAGTCACGCTCACGAACATCGCCTCGAAGGAACTCCGCCAGACGTCCGATCCCACTTCGCTCACGGGCCCGAACGGCGGCCCGCCGGTGTTGTTGACAAGGACGTCGATCCCGCCGAATGTGTCCTCAGCAAACGCAGCGACCCGATCAACGGCATCGATATCGGACATATCGCACGCGACCCCATGTGTTTCCACATGGTGCATTCCGGCCATCGCCGCGGCAGCGGCACTGCAGGCATCGCCGTCACGGCTGGCAACGATGACCCGCGCACCCTCAGCTGCCAGCGCCTCGGCGATTCCACGCCCGATCCCTCGGCTAGCACCCAACACCAAGGCGCGCTTTCCGGTTAGTCCAAGATCCATTGGATGTCCTCCCGACAGAAAACGGCCCGCAGTCCTGCGGGCCGTTCAAGGATACAAAAATCGGTGGCAGCTTACGAGCTGCTGTCGTTCTTCGCGACCAGCATATCGTTGATCGGCCGGGTCAAGTTCTCAAACGTCGTGCTCGGCAGCCAATAGGTCCAGTCGCCAACCCGCCGGTTGATCGCGTCAACTATCGCGCGCGCGGTCTTGGCCACATCCGACTGATCTTCCGGATCGCCTGTATAAGTAGCCTCGAAATCCGCCCATTTCTTACGATCAATTTCGGCAAGCCGGACGGTTACGGTCACGCCATCAAAGGTCGAGAACGCCGCGACCGCCGCATCAGACGGCAGCGCAATTTCGCTACGCGGGCGCACATCCTCAAGTTCGACTGATGCGAGGGCACGACTCACAGATGTCGCCTTACTACCGTCGAGCTCACGTCCTTCGGGCGCTCCCGTGATAGTGAAACTTTCATCCGACGCCGCCGGACGCGACAAAGTATACGCCCGCTCGCCCTCCCCAATCGAGATCTGCGCCACCTGTTTGGCCGCAATCTGCACAATATCGCGCTGCAGCCAAGGGGTCAGGCGCGTCTGCACATTCGTGACGCCGCTGACCAGCCAGACATTGTTGGTCCCGGGCTCGCGGATATAGGTGCCCGAAACGCGGCCATCAAAGAAACGTGCGCTCGGGCGACCGATTATGGCCTCCGCCAGGACGGATCCCCTCGCATTCGCGACCTTTACATAGGCTGAATCCGAAAGCTCCGTGTCAATATCTTGAACCTCGAGCCGATAGAAACGATCCGGATTCGCTGTCTTCCGTTCAACGAGCCGCATATCCGACAGTCCGACAATCAGGCGCCGCACGTCGTTTCCGTCGATAGGATAATCGTTGCGTTCCGGAGTGACCCAGCCTTCACCACTCTTGTTCATTGTGAACTCGCCGAAGCGGCTCTTGATTTCAATCTGCGCGGCGCTGTCCGGCGCCTGGCGAAGGTCCGCGAATACCGGCTCACGTTTAACGAAGTCGAAGGACGCGGTCTCTTTTCCAATTCCGACGGCAACGGTCAGGACGACGGTGACGACCGTAACGACCAGCCAGCCCAGAAATACACTTGGACTCATACTTAGCCCCCTAGTGAAGCACGGCACGGTGATACCGCGACCGGCGAATTCTACGAACCACCGCTAGGAGAATAGCCAACACGGCAATCACCAACGGCACGGCCCAGATGTTGAATACACGCACTCGGCGTTCCAGCGACTCCACATCCTCGCGCAAGGAACGCTGTACGTCGCGGAGCTCCTTGCGCAGATCGAGCATCTCTAGCCGGAAGTTATCGATCTCTTCCTGCTGTTTCGCCGTCAGGATCACCCCCGTGGTCTGCTCTTCGCGCTGGAGACGCTCGATGGTTTCGTCCATCTCCGTGATGCGGGTCAGGAGTTCCTGCTCCTTGCTGCGGAATTGGTTGTCGGCATCTGCACGCATCTCTTCGATCACTTCGAACGGACGAATCGAGAAACCACGTCCGCGAAGTCCGACAAGACCCTGACTGCCGCGCAGATTGTCTATCGCATTGATGAAGAAATCAGCATTATTTGCCGTAGGGATCGCCCCCTGCTCGCCCGCCACTTCCTGAACCTGGGCCCAGTTCTGGTTGGCGAGCATGTCCACATCACCCACCAAGATGATGCTGGCATCGGTCTCGGCGGCGCTCTTGTGGGCTGCGCGGAGCACATCGGCCGCCGCCGCACCCTCCTGCGCCTCGATCATCTTCTCCGGCGGACCGTCGGGGAATGCTGACTTGATCTTGCCGGTAACCCGCGCGGCGAGGTTATAGACAGTATCCTGCGGCTCGAAACGGTCAAGAAGCGAGATCGGGTTCGGCTGCTGGGCAATCTCGAATGCACTCATGAGATCCGAGGTAGGCGTCGTGAAGATCAGCGGCTCCAACTGCGTCTCGGCATCTTCGGCCGGCATGAATGCGCCCGACGAGCTAACGACGATGCGTTGTAGCTGTGACGCGACCGGGTCCTCATTAGCAAATCGGTCACCCTGCAGGGTCAACCATGCAACATAGTCGACTGCAACCTGCTGGCCAGTCTCCGGATTCGGGAACCCGACCCGGACTGCATCATCGAGGTTTGCGACAAAGTCGCCGCGCACGACAGTGACACCCCACGCGTTGAGCAGAGGCTCGATCGCGGCTTGTCCGACACCGGGTGGCGGCAGCTGGCCTGCAGCCGGGCCCAGCAATGCCATCGATTCAGCATAGGGGTCCGCGAAGGCCAAAACGCGGCCGCCATTCACCGCAAACTGGTCCATATCGTAGAGGAGTTCATCGGTGATTGTGTGCACACCCGCAATCACCAAGACTTCCGTACCCTCGGGTAGCTTGGTCGTATCCTTATCTAGAAACTTGACGTCGAAAAACTGGCGCATGCCGTCGACAATCAGCCAGGGCTTGAAATTGTCGAACTGGGTGCCTTGGAACGGGAGGTCCGTTAATAATGCTACGACCGGCTTCTCGGGTTGGGCCAGGTTTGAGATGAGCCGTGTCAGGTCATACTCCAAGAACGGACTGCGCTCGGGCGCGAGATAGCCGATGGCATCAAGGTCATCCGTCGAGTTGGTGCCCGAGACACCGAAATAGGCGCGTGCGCCCGACTGGTCGAAGGGAAGCCCTTGCAGGCCATCGCTCACCGCCAGGTCCTCTTCAGTCGAGAATGGCTGCGGATCGAACACCTCGATACGAATCATGCCGTTCGATAGGCGCTCATACTCATCGAGAAGCTCCCGCACCCGATCGGAGTGGCGCGCAATGTTCGGACCGATCTCGTCAAAGCGTTCGGAATAGTAAAAGCGAAGATCGATCGGTTCCTCGAGTGATGCCAGCACGTCGCGTGTGCCATCTGAAAGGGTGAAAAGGCGGTCCTGCGTCAGGTCTAGCCGCGTGCTCGTCAGCACGGCGTTAGAAAGCGCGTTGAGTGATAGAAAGAAAACAATGGCGAGGCCGATGGTGGCCCAGGCCAGCGCCTGGCGGTCGGCGTTGCGAAGTCGATCCCACATGGCTCAGACCCCCTTCTTCGCTTCGACGATCGCCGCATTGACGAACAGTGCGACACCGATAACGGAGAGGAAATAGATGAGATCGCGGATGTCGATCACGCCCTGCGACACCTCGCCGAAGTTAGTCAGGAAGCTGAGTTCCGCGATCGATTCCACGAAGGCCTGCGGTGCCCACGCTCGGAAGAACGACTGGATGATTTCGACTCCGCTCATCATGAAGACAAAGCAGAGTGCGGATGCGAGGACAAACGCGATGACCTGGTTCTTCGTCAATGCCGACACGCACGCACTAAGTGCCAAGAAGCCGCCTGCCATAAGCCAGCTGCCAATATAGGCAGCGAGGATCACGCCATTGTCTGGCTGTCCCAGCATGTTCACGGTAACCCACATGGGGAAGGTCAGCGCCAGCGCGATGCCGGCGAAGACCCAGGCGGCCAGGAACTTTCCGATTACGATCTGTCCGGTAGTCACCGGAAGGGTGAGCAGAAACTCGATCGTGCCAGACTTACGCTCCTCGGCCCAAAGCCGCATCCCGACGGCGGGTATCAGAAACAGGTAAAGATAGGGATGATAGATGAAGAAGACCTGCAGGTCTGCCTGCCCCCGCTCGAGCCATTGCCCGAAGAAGAAGGTCAGGCCGCCCGCTAGCGCCAAGAATATAACGATGAAAACATAGGCCAGAGGAGATGTAAAATAAGCCGAAAGCTCACGGCGCGCGACAATCCAAACATTAAGCATGGCTCGCCTCCATGTTCGCATCGGGATCCTGCTGAAGACCCTCAACGGCATAAGTCAGATCGCGGAACACGTCCTCGAGACGCCCGCGTTCGACGAAGATCTCTTCCACCTTTACGCCCTTCTCATCCATCGCGTTACGGACGGCGCCAAGAATGTCGGCCCCGTCACCCGCAATGGCGAGCAGTTCCACGGTGGCAGCGGTCTCGACAGACCGGCGCACCTGTTCCACGCCGTCCACGCCGTTGAGAACATCGATGCAGGCCTGTGCTTGGGCTGACGGGATACGAATGCCAACCGCATTGTGCAGACGCGAGCGCGCTTGCATCGAGAGCGGGTCATCATCAGCCACCAGCTTCCCCTTTGCGATCACGATTGCCCGCGAGCAGACGGCCTCGACCTCCTCCAGAATATGGGTGGAGATGATGACGGCCTTCTTGCCCGACATCTCCTTTAATAACTCGCGCACCTCATGCTTCTGGTTCGGATCGAGCCCATCCGTCGGCTCGTCGAGAATTAGAAGATCAGGTTCATGAACGATTGCTTGGGCCAGACCGACGCGACGTTTATATCCCTTCGAGAGGGTCTCGATCGGCTGATACAGCACGTTGGAGATGTGCAGCTTTTCGACCGCATAATCAATCCCGCGCTTGGTCTGTTCATTCGACAGCCGGCGCACCTTGCAAACGAATTTCAGCAACGAGATGGGCGTCATATCTCCGTAAAGCGGTGCTCCCTCCGGCAGATAACCGATCCGACGCTTGATCTCGAGCGGATAGCGAGTCACATCGCGCCCCGCCACCTCGACGGAACCACTAGTCGGCGCAAGGAACCCCGTCACAACCTTCATAGTGGTCGACTTTCCCGACCCATTCGGGCCGATGAACCCGAGCACCTCACCCTGATCGACCGAGAAAGAAACATCGTCGACCGCGGTAATGGGGCCGTAGGTCTTGGTCAGCCCCCGTATATCGAGCAGTGTCGTCACGTCGCTATTCCCTCCCAAGCAAGCCGTCAAAAGACGGCCTCGCATCCCAGATCGATGATGACGGCGTCGGCGTTCTATTCTGGTCTATGGTCAACTATCTCGCCGTTGCCGTTAACTGTCCGGCATAATCCTGTTCTGCGCAGGGGGTTTCCAGAGTCCCTGCAGGCCGATCGCCGTCCGATTTAGGCAATTGAACCCATGGTTTCAAGCCGGAAACCATAAACCAAGTGCACTCCAATAGACATGAACTCCCATACATCGGCAGCGAAACGCCAGACCATACGTCGATTTCGCACGCATTACCGCTGCCAACATATGTCTTGAGAACCTATGCTAAGGAAACGGTCAGCTTTCGCCGCTCACCAAAACGAACAAGCTCTTATCCGCAACCCGGCTGACGCCGAGCACCAGCCCCCCGCGGAATATAAAGCCGGTTACTTGTCGATGGCGGCGGCCGCGGTTGCGGTTTTCGGACAAGCAGAGTGACATGCCATAGATGGTTTCCCCTAGGCGCCGAACACACCGAGCTCGCGCAGGGCGATGAAGCCCATGGCAAGGCCGATAATGCCGAACAGCGTAGCGATGGTCTTTTCCATCGTGCGCTGGGAGATCGCACCCTGGAGCCGCGGACCGATCTGCCCGCCGATGATTACACCGGGGATCGTGTAACAAACCAGGTTCCAGGGAATCGCGTTCACACCACCCGCCGCGATCAGCGCGGACACCTGAGTGAAGGACGCAGCCGCTATGGTAACAATCACGATGAAGACCGACGTCGCCGCCGCGACCGGCACGGGGACGTGATTGCGCTTAACCAGCTGCGGCATGATCACCTCACCGACGCCGACCCCAAGCAGTCCGGTCAGGAACGAACCGACACCCGTGGTCGCCGCGCCGCCGGCGCCCTGCTTCGGTTTCTTGAAGTTGTAGACCTGACCGTCGGCCGCCGTGACACTTATGGGTTCGCGGCCGGTGCCCTCGAACTCGTCCTGCCCCTCGGTGACAATCTGTTCCGGTGGATGATGCCGGAAGATGATCGGCGCCAAGATCAGCATCAGCAGCGCGTAGGCGCCCTTGAGCAGCGCTTCCTGATACTGCAGCGTCGCCAGCAACAGCGCGCCGACGATCGCGACCGGCACGGAGACCATCAGGAACGGAAACGCGCTGCGGAAATGGATCAGTTTCTTGCGGTAGTAGCCCACGAAGCCCGACGAGAACCCGAAGACCTCCGTCATCAACGCCGTCCCGATCGCTGCGGCCGTGCCCGCGAGCACAAAGTCGGGGCCCAAAATCGGAAAGATGATCAGGAAGATCGGGGCAAACAGAGCGGCGCCGCCGATTCCACTCAGCATCGCCGTGGTCGCGACTCCCATCGATACGGGGAACATGAACCAGTATCGGGTCCAGTCGAGATCGGCGAGAAATTCCATCGGGTCGTCCCTTGTTCCGGGAAAGAATCTGCCCGTCGGCGAACGGGCGGCGCAAGCTAACGCGCCGGCCGTCGAAAATCCACGCGCAATTGAGTGGTCGCGCGCCATCCTCCGGTCCCACCGGCGGTGTTAGAATTGCAACGAATCAAACCAGTTGCCAGTGTCAAGAAAACGGTGAAGTTCCCACCGAACAACGGAGATTGGGGGAAGCGGTGACAATCGAATTCAACGGGCGGGTGGCGGTCGTCACCGGCGCCGGTAACGGACTGGGGCGCAGCTATGCACTCGCGCTGGCCAGCCGGGGCGCACGGGTCGTCGTGAACGATCTCGGCGGCGCGATCGACGGCAGCGGCGGCTCCGGCACGCCCGCGGACGCCGTGGTCGAGGAAATACGCGCCGCCGGCGGCGAGGCCCTAGCGAACTACGACAGCGTCGCGGAACCGGACAGCGCGGCAAACATCGTGCAGACGGCCCTGGATAACTTTGGGCAGATCGACATCGTTATCAACAACGCTGGCATCGTTCGGGACAAAACGTTCCACAAGATGAGTCTCGACGACTACGACTTCGTCGCGAAAGTGCACTACCTCGGCTCGGTCTACGTCACCCACGCCGCCTACCCGCACATGCGCGAGGCGAATTACGGCCGAGTGCTGATGGTCTCGTCGAATTCGGGGCTTTACGGGAACTTCGGCCAGACCAACTACTCTGCGGCAAAAATGGCGGTCGTCGGCTTTATGAATACGCTCAAGCTGGAGGGCGCGCGCAACAACATCGTAGTCAATGCGCTGGCGCCTCTCGCGGCGACGCGGATCGCCGAGCCGTCGGGCATCTTCGAGACCTACGACGCCGAGCTCGTGACCCCCGAGGCCGTCGCGGCAATGGTCACCTATCTCGTCAGCGAGGATTGCACGGATTCCGGCAATATCGTCGCGGCAACCGCCGGCTATTACTCGCGCATCCAAGTTATGGAGAGCGAGGGCGTCCGCGTCGATCCGCGCGCAGAAATGACGCCCGACAAGATCGCCGAGTTTTGGCCGCAGATCCACGCGATGCGCAACCCGACCGGGTATGACGATGCGGTCGCGAACCTGACCGCGGTGATGGCGAAGGAAGACTAAGGTCCTCTAGTCGCGGCGCAGCTCGCGCTTCAGGATCGCGCCGGCCTCCGCGATCGAGGCGCGGGAGCGCTGGTAAAGGCGCTGCCACATCCAGATGAAGTGGGTCATTCCCTCCTCGATTTTGAGCTGATGGGGAACGCCGGCCGTCGCGAGATTGTCCACGAGTGCACGGCTGTCGTCGATCAGCGGATCAAGATCGCCCACCATCACCCAAGTGTAGGGCAACCCGGCCAGATCACCATGGGCGGGCGCAATGCGCGGGTCGGTAGGATCTGCGTTGTGTCCTTCGAGATAGCCATCCCAGATCCAACGCATCTGGGCGACCGTCAGCCCGTAGGCGCCATCCCCGATCTCGCGCCAGGACGGCGTGTCCACGTCAAGTAGGTAGACCCCATAGACCAGGGCGAGCGCACGGACCGTGCCCGTGTCCTTGAGCTGTACGCCAGCATAAAGCGCGAGCGTCGCCCCTGCGGAATCACCGCAGAACGCGATCCTCGAGCGATCGAGGCCGTGATCGGCGCCCTGTCCCAGCACCCATTCGGCGACGGCCATCGTCTCGTCCACCGGCACCGGGAACCGGTGCTCGGGCCACAGCCGATAGTCGACGCTTGCGACCGCACAGCCGCTCTCCACGGCAAGCCGACGGCAGATCTGGTCATAGGCTGCGACATCGCCCGTCCACCAGCCGCCGCCGTGAATGAACACGGTGACCGGTGCAGGACGCTCGTCGGTCGGGAAGTAGATTCGCAGCAGGAACGGTCCGTGAGGCCCGTCGATGGTCACATCCTGGACGTCATCGACGGGCAATACACCGTCGGGCTGGTTCAGGAATTCGTAGTAACGCGCCCGCGCCGCACGGGCCTCCTTGACCCCGACATCCGCCGGGTCCGGTAGTTCGGCACCGGATTCCTTGATCTGATCAAACACGGCCGCGAGGCCTGGGCATACTGGTGATGGCATGTGATCCCTATCCGATCCCGAGAGTGATGCCGCCGTCGACGACGAGCGCGGCGCCAGTGACGTAGCGCGCCTCATCAGAGGCGAGGTAGACCGCGGCCCAGGCCACGTCCCAGGCATCGCCGACCCGGTTGAGGGGCACCTGCGCCTCGCGAGCGGCCCACAGTTCGTCTACGTCCGCATCGTCGTAGGCACCCTGCAGCGAGTGCGAGACCATCGGTGTCTTCATTAGACCAGGCAGAATCGCGTTGCAGCGGATATTCTCCGGCGCATACTGCCGCGCGACGACCCGGGTCATCTGGGTCATCGCCGCCTTGGTCGTCGCATATGAAATATAAGGCACGTTCAGCCAGCGCTCGCCAGCGATCGAGGAGACGTTGACGATCGCGCCCTCCCCCTGTTCCTGCATCTTCGGGATAGCATATTTGCAGGCGAGGTAGGCGCTCTTCAGGTTCACATCGTGGACCCGGTCCCAGCTCTCCTCGCTGGCGTCGACCGGTCCGCCGACCTCGGCGATTCCGACATTGTTGTGCAGGATGTCGAGGTTGCCGAACTCGGCGCACGCCGCCTCGACCATGGCCTCGACCTGGGCGCTATCTGTCACGTCCACCGCGAACACGCTCGCTGTCCCGCCCTCTTCCGCGATGATGTCTGCGGTTTCGCGCGCCGCGTCTGGGTTGATGTCGGCACACAGGACCTTCGCACCCTCGCGTGCGTAAAGCACCGACGTCGCCTTGCCATTGCCCCAGCCCTCGCCGATGGCGCCCGCACCGGTGACGATCGCGACCTTGTCCGTCAGGCGATCAACCACCGTCTTCAGACTCAAGCATGTTGCGCAGCTCGCGTTTCACGATCTTGCCGTAGTTGTTCTTCGGCAATGCCGCCGCAACCCGGTACTCCTTGGGCCGCTTGAAGCGGGCGATGTTGTCGAGGCAGAGCTGATCGAGCGCCCCGGTGTCGATCTCCGTGCCCTCGTTAGGGGTCACGAAGGCGATGACCTCCTCACCCCAATCTTCATGGGGTCGCCCGACGACCGCGCACTCGAGCACGTCTTCGTGGCGCAGAAGTACCTCCTCGATCTCGCGCGGGTAGATGTTGGAGCCGCCGGAGATGATCATGTCCTTCGACCGGTCCTTCAGGGTCAGGTATCCGTCCGCATCGAACGCGCCCATGTCACCCGTGTGGAGCCAGCCACCCTTGAGAGATTCTGCGCTCGCGTCGGGCCGGTTCCAGTAGCCCTGCATGACGACGGCGCCGCGCACCAGGATCTCGCCGACCTCGCCGGTGGGCACTGCGTTGTCGTCCGGATCCGCCACCTTCACATCGACGACGGACTGGGCGTAGCCGACCGAGGCCAGCCGCTCCTCGTGGCGGGCATGGTCGGTGTCCACATGATCCTCGCGCGGCAGCACGGTGATGCACATGGGGCTCTCGCCCTGGCCGTAGATCTGCACGAACTTGGGCCCGAACCGGGCGAGCGCCTGCTTCAGGTCGGCAACGTACATGGGACCGCCGCCATAGGTGACCGTGCGTAGGTTCCCGGCATCACCCGTCGGATGGCCCACCAGGCGCTTAACCATGGTTGGCGCGGCGAACAAGGTAACCTCTTCATGTTGTTGAAATAAATCGAAAATCTCATCCGGCTCAAAGCCACCGGATTCGGGAACCACCTGGCGGGCGCCGACCGCCAGATGCGGAATGCCGTAGAAGCCCGAGCCGTGGGACATGGGCGCCGGATGCAGCGCCGCGCCGTTCACCGGCACCCGGTCCACATCGAGGAAGTAGGTCAGCATCATTTCCCATAGGTTCCGGTGGGAGAGCATCGCGCCCTTGGGGTTCCCCGTGGTGCCGGAGGTGTAGAACAGCCACGCGAGGTCGTCGTCGGCCCGATCTAACATCTCCATGGGATCGGCCGCGAGACAGCCCGCATACTCGGCCTCGCCGACGACCACGACCCGGGCCGTGCTGCCCGCGATCTCGAGCCCCTTCGCAGCCTTCTCGGCGAGGTCCGGGGTCGTGAACACCACCCCGGCGCCCGCATCGTCGAGGATGTAGGCGAGCTCCTTCTCGTGCAGCTTGTTGTTGATTGGCAGCGCCGTCAGCCCGGCGTGGAGCGCGCCGTGGAAGACCTCGAGATATTCCGGCGTGTTGGTCATGAACAGGCCGACCCGGTCGTCGGTTTTCAGGTCGAGATCGCCGCGCATGGCCCCGGCCAGCCCTGCAACCCGGCGCGCCAGCGTGCCGTAGTCGCAGTAATTCGTCGCGCCGTGGGAAATCGCCACGCGATCGGGGAAGGAGTGCGCCGCGCGCACAAGCAACTGGTTGAGATTCATGGAAAACAGGCCCTCCCCGGCCCTAGAATGGCGCAGGCGACAAAGACGGACAAGCCGCGGGAGACTTATCGATGGCGTACGAACTCTACTACTGGCCGACGATCCAGGGGCGTGGCGAATTCGTACGCCTCATCCTGGAAGACGCCGGGGCCGACTATGTGGACGTGATCCGCGATGCCGAGGCCGAGGGCGGCGGCATTGAGGCGCTGCGCGCATTCATCGAGGAGAGCGGGCACTTCGCCCCGCCGATCCTCGTCGATGGTGAAACGACGGTCTCCCAGACGCCCCTGATCATGGACTATCTCGGCGCGAAGCACGGGATTACTCCCGAGGATGAAGACGCGCGCCGCGACGCGCTGCGCCTGTCCATGCTGCTGGCGGACTTCCTGATCGAGGCCCACGACGTGCACCACCCGCTCGCCAAGGAGTTCTACTATGAGGACCAGCGCGACGAGGCGCTGCGCCGGGCGCCGAACTTCCGCGACCTACGCATCCCGAAATTCTATAGCTACCTGGAAAATACAATTACCGCAAACGACGGCCATCTCGCAGACGGCGGCCTGTCACACGCGGACTTCGCCCTGTTCCAGACCGTCGAGGGCATGCGCTACGCCTTCCCAAAGGCCTCGGCACGCCTGGAGTCAGACTATCCCGGTATCGTTACGCTCCACGCGGAGATCATGGCACGGCCCTACATAAAGGCCTATACAGCTTCCGGGCGCCGCATCCCCTTTAACGAGCGCGGCATCTTCCGCCACTACCCTGAACTGGATGGATAGCCGCTTCAGGAAATCAACTCATCGCGATACAGGCGGCCGCTTGTAAACTAGCTGGGGAATTTTGGCGAGTATCGGCGACTAAGATCATCTGGCCGCGAGGCGGGGCAGTATGACTTCCTTGTGAAAGCGCGCCATCTCCTCGAAGACGGGCATCACCTCAGGCTCGCTGCTGTCATCGCGAAACTCTCTGTAGAGCGCATAGACATTGCCGATGAATCGCTCGGCATCGCCCCAGGTGTCATAGTCAGCGAGGGATATCTCGCAGGCGGCATCCCATTCTGACAGGCCCGCGCCGAAACATTTGCGCGCCTCGGCCTCGATATAGTCCAGATACCCCTTGAAGACTTTTACATGCGCCTTATCGGTCACCGGTCCATGGCCCGGCACCACCACATCCGCATCGAGCGATAGGATCAGGTTGCAGGCCTTCTGCCAGTTGGCGATCGGGCCGTCCCAGATCACCGGATGGCCGCCGTTGAAGATTATATCGCCGGTGAAGATCAGCCGGTCTCCCGGCAGGTGGGTGAGAATATCGCCCCGGGTGTGTGCCGGTCCAACATTGTAGAGCTCGATCTGGCGATCGCCGCAGGTCAGGCTCATCCGGTCGTCGAAGGTGGTAGTCGGCGGAGTCAGTTCGATGCCGGAGAAGTCGAACGGCGCAAAGCAGTGCTCGAGAAACTCACCCAGGACACCCAAATCTTTGGCGTTCGCCATCATCTCCTCGAGCCGGCTAGGCGGGAAGTGATCAAATTCCTCCGCGGCACCGGACGAAGCAATGATCTCCGCGCCTTTGACTAGCTGGTTGCCCCACACATGATCTGCATTGGCGTGTGTGTTGACTACCCGCCCTATATCCTTTGCCGCCGGCTCGGCATCACACATGGTCGCCAGCATGTCGCGGGTCAGCGGTAGATCGAACAGCGTGTCGACCAAGACAACTTCCTCGCCGTCGACGATCAGGCCGGCGTTGGACCAACCCCAGCCGCCGTCCGGCAGCAGATAGGCGTAGAGCCCATTTCCGACCTCATGAAGCCCCTTGGTGTACTGCCATTTCGCCATTGTCTGTCACTCCCGCTTGGCGATTCCCTAAGCATCAATGAAGTTCGCCGCACGCAGCAGAAGAGCGCGGTTTACGCCATCGGAATGCAGGAACGCCCCGGCATCGCGCACCAACTTCTCCACCCCCGCCTCCTTCATGTAGCCGTGGCCGCCGTGGATCTCGAGTGTCCAAGTCGCGATCTGCCAAGCGGCCTGGGAGGCCATCACCTTCGGCAGCGAACCCAGCGACGGATCCCATCCCTCTTCGGGATGATCGGCGAGGTGCGCGGCCCGGTGCGTGTAGGACCGCGAGGCGTCGATTAACATCTTCATCTCGGCAATCTGAGCCCGAATCCCGTCATGCTCGATCAATCGCTTGCCGCCCTGAATACGAGTCTGCGCCCAATCGAGGGACTTCTCGAAGAGTGCAACCGCGACGCCGAGGATACTGCAGGCGGCGAAGATGTTGCTCGACGGCCCGAATGTTCGGCGGATGATATGGCCTTCATTCGCCTCGCCAACAACATTTTCGTCCGGGATGAAGCAATCGGTGAACAGCAGTTCGGAGTTGTTAGCCAGCCGCTCGCCCATCTTGTCGTGTACGCGCCCGACCGTGAAACCCGGGTGGCCGCGTTCCAGCAGGAAAACAGTCGCACCATCCAGCATCGATTTGTCAGGGTCGGTCTGCATGTGCACAAGGAAGAAGCGGGAACGGTTCGAGTTTGAAATGAAGTGCTTCATCCCGTTTGCGATCCAGCCACCTTCTGTTTTGACCGCGCGCGTTGTGTAAGGCGCGGGGTATCCGACGATTCCATTCGAGCCGTTCTCAGGTTCCGTGCCACAGATACTGAGGATTGCGCGCGGGTCATCGCGAAACGGTATCAGGGTCCGGGCACGCTGTTCAGCATTAAGGACACGTTCCATATGCTTGCCGATCTTGAGCGTTTGGGCGAAGACGACCGAGATTCCCAAGTCTCCGCGCGCCAGCTCCTCGATTACCATCGCAGTCGTCAGCATGTCCGTGTCCATGCCGCCATACTCCTCCGACAGGCTCATGGTCCGCAGGCCGAAGGCATCAGCCGCCTCGACGATCTCCCAAGAGAAACTGTCCTCCGGGTCCAACTGCGCATCGAGCTCGGCGGCGCGCGGCGTCACCTCTTCCTCAACGAAACGGCGCACGGAATCGAGAATCGCACGCTGCTCTTCGTTTTGTATGAAAATTTCGTCCATCATGATCCCCCGGTTGTTGTCCGTTGGACGCTGGCGAGAGATTACCCTGCGATCCTGATAATTCTCGCTGGTTTTGCGCCGAGGCCCTTAAGATATATCAATTCGCACTTGCGACCGGCGTTACCCGAGGCACGCGAGCGAATTATCCCTTGATCACACGGTTGGTCAGCACGCCAATCCCCGTTACCTCGAGCTCCATCACGTCGCCGGGTTCCAGATACCGGTCATGCTCAAGACCGCACCCCCAACCTATAGTCCCCGAGGCGAAGAATTCGCCCGGGAACACGGTTTCGGCCCGGGATGTGTGCGCGATGCAATCCTCGAACTTGTGATACATCTCTCCGGAATTTCCCCTCGAACGTTCCTCACCGTTTATACGCACGATCATCTCGGCGTCGTAAGGATCGAACGCGTCGGCCGTGACGATGCATGGGCCAATGATGTTGCCAGTATCAAAATCCTTACCCTTGCCCGGACCGAACCCGGCCGGCATCTCGTAGGCCTGAGTGTCGCGAGCCGAGATGTCGTTAAAGATCGAATAACCGAATATCATATCGGTCGCATCCTTCGGGTCGATGTCCTTGCCGCCCTTCCCGAGCCAGCAGCCGAACTCCATTTCATAGTCGAGCATTTCAGAGAAGAACGGCCAGATCACGTCGGTCCCAGTACCGATCACGCCCAGCCGGCTCGGCTTATAAAAAAGCGGCTGGTCGTACCAAATCTGCGGGATTGCGAACGCGCCTTCCGCCTCGAAGCGCTTAAGTGCCTCTTCGGGATCGGGTTCTCCCTGCGCCTTTTTCTTACGCAACATATCAAACGCGTTCAGCAAGTGCTTTTCAAAACAGAGAAAATCTCTTATTTGGGGAGGCCGCGGAACCGGCGTTAAAAGGTTCACGTCCGCCAACGGAAACACCACTCTCCCACCGACATCATCGCACGACGCGGCGACGATTTCGCGTGCGCGCGCGACCGCCGAATCGCCTTCCTCGATCAGGTCGAGCATGGTCCGAAACCAGGGCTGATCATCGACAGCTGCGAGGTCGACCACCGCCGTTTCATCGCTATTGAGCGCACCGACCCTCGGGTCGCCACCCTCGACCATAAATGTCACCAGTTTCATGTTTTTTCCCCCTTGGCCGGATCATTCGGCCCAACGATTGTTATTCCGCCGTCACCGTTTGCACAGCGAGGTCAGACACCGGCGCCTTGTGGAATGTCCCATCCTTCATGATAGCCCGGAAACGTCTGGGATCCTGGAGGATCGAGATATCACGGACGGGGTCGCCCTCGACCAGCAGCAGATCGGCATATGCCCCCTCCGCAATAACCCCGAGGCGTTCGGGCTCCCCCATTAGCTCGCCACCAGACTGGGTGGCAGCTTGAATAGCCTCGAGCGGCGAAAACCCGAACAGGTCCACAAACATCGCGAGATCGCGCGCGTTGCGACCGTGCGGATTCCACTTGAACCCGAAGTCACCGCCCGGCAGCACACGAATGCTGCGCTTGCGCAGGTCCGCCATGGTACGGCTGACCGTGTGGATCTCTTTCTCCGCTCGCGCGCGGGTGAAGTCGTCCGTCGAAACCCCATATTTCTTGCCCTCTGTGAGCCGTCCGTAGGGCAGTCCCATCGCCGGCGCCACAAACACGCGATCGCGCTCCGCTTCC
>PBPM01000046.1 GCA_002724635.1 Rhodospirillaceae bacterium | reverse complement strand
GCGGTCGGTTGGCCGTCGGAGGTATCGTACGAAGTTGCGTCTAGACTGGCCGTGTGGCCGGCCGGCAGCGAGCCGCCCGCCATAGGCGCCAACTTCTGTGCGAGTTCGCCGAAGGTAATGGTCACGTTGCTCCGGCCCTTGTCCCGGATGAGGCCGTCTTCGAGTTCCAGGTCGTCTAGATCTGCCCCCAGGATATCGGCCGCGAGGGAGAGGGCTTTGGATCTAACCTCTCCCGCGGCAGAGTAGGCGGCTGTCCCCACGTTCACCGCCACCCGGCTTCCCGTTGTGCCGACGCCTTGGGGGAATTTGGCCGTATCGCCGATCTCCACATGGATGTCTTCCGGCACGACGCCCAACTCATCGGCGACGACCTGTTGCAGAATCGTCTTGTGGCCCTGGCCCTGGCTTGAAGCGCCCGATGCCACATAGATCTGGCCTTGAGGATCAATTCGCACGGTCACGCCCTCATAGGGTCCGCTGCCTGTATCTTCGATACACGACGAAATACCGATCCCGAGATAGCGGCCCTCCTTCCGGGCGGCGGCCTGGCGGGCGGCGAATCCCTCATAGTCCGACAGCTTCAGCGCTTTCTCCAGAAGTCCGTGAAAGTCGCCACTGTCGTATGTGGTGGCCGTGCCGTTAAAATGAATGAGCCCGGTCCGGTAGGGGAAATCTTGTTTCTCCACATAATTCCGGCGGCGCACTTCGGCGGGGTCGAGGCCTAGTTCCCGGGCAACCGTCTCCATCACCCGTTCCATGGCATAGGCCGCGTTGGGCCGCCCGGCGCCTCGCACCGGCGAATTGGAGACCGTGTTCGTGTAGACAATGTCCTGGGTAAGGTCCAAGGCGAGCACTTTGTATGGACCCGGGAAAGGCGCCATGGCGGAGAGCGGTAGGCGCACCCCATAGGGCAGGTAGGCTCCGTTCTCCGTTATCATCCGTCCCCGCACGCCCTCCACCCTGCCGTTGGTCGTGGTGGCGATCTCCAGCTCGCACCAGCAGTCGCGCTGGGTATTGGTGGTGAGAAAATGTTCCCGCCGGTCCTCGATCCACTTCACCGGCCGGCCCAACTTGCGCGCCGCCCAAGGAACGAGGATCTCTTCGATGTAAAAGCCAGCTTTGGGTCCAAATCCGCCACCTACGTCCGGCGCGATAATGCGGAGGCGACTTTCCGGCAGCTCAAACTGCTTGGCGAGGGAGCGCCGGATGAGATATGGGCACTGGGTCGCCGACCAGATGGTCAGGGTGTCTAGCACAGCGTCAAACTGCGCCACCACGCCCCGGCATTCCATGGCATGGCAGCCGCCCCGGTGCTGGAGGAATTCGGTTTTAAAAACATGGTCTGCCTGGGCGAAGGCAGCGTCTACGTCGCCATAGGAAAGATCCAGGCGCGTCACTAAATTATCTTCGGCATCTTTGTGGGTTCTGGGTGCGTCCTCCGACAGGGCATCCTTCAGGCCGACCATGGGGTCCAGGACGTCATACGTCACGTCAACAAGCTGCGCCGCGTCCTCAGCGATATGCCGGGACTCCGCGAGCACGAAGGCCACCCCTTCGCCTACAAAACAAACCTCGTCCTTGGCGAGTGGATATGGCCGGATATCCTGGGAGATGAGCGGGTTCGGATGGAGCTGGACCTGGCGCTGGTACATGGGTGCCTCCAGGTCCGTATAGATGAAGACCGCGTGGACCCCATCCAACGCCTCTGCGGTGCTGGTATCGATAGATGTCACTAGGGCATGGGCATGGGGGCTCCGCACCAGCGCGCCATGCAACATGCCGGGCAGCTCAATATCATCTACATACCGCCCCTGGCCGGTGAGGAGGGATTCGTCCTCACAGCGGCGTACTTCAGCGCCAAAATACCGAACGCCCATGATGGGTCCTTTGTTTTTGCGTCGTCTTCGCTTTTATCAGTCGCGTGGGGGAGAGGAAATAGTCTCAATTGCGTCATCCCCGGACTTGATCTGGGGAGCAACGTTGTTCGGCTGTTACAGGATGCACGGGTCACCAAGTTTTTTGGGCCCGCGGATGACTAATATTTCGCTCTCCAAACACGCCGCTTGCCCCGGCGCTGACAACGGATAAAGTCCACCAATGAACGACCCCGCCCCGAGACTATCCTTCTCAAGTCGCATTCCCTTCTTCTACGGCTGGATCGTGGTGGGCGTGGCGTTTGTTACCATGGCGATCGGGGTGAATTCGCGGACCTCGTTTTCCCTGCTGGTGCCGCCGTTGCTAGAGGAATTCAAGTGGGACCGGGCGACGATCTCTGCGACGTTCTCCATTGGGTTCGTGACGTCTGTCGTGCTGTCCCCGCTGGTAGGAGCGCTCATGGACCGGTTTGGGCCGCGCTTTGTCATCCCGGCCGGCGCGACGGTGACGGCATTCGGATTCCTGGCCTCGACGCTAGCGACGGAACCCTGGCATTTTTACGTGACCCTCGGCCTCTTTGTGGTCGGCGGCGGATTGTTCATCAACTATATCGGCCACACTGTTTTCCTTCCCAACTGGTTCAGCAAACGGCGCGGGCTTGCCCTGGGGATCGCGTTCTCCGGCGTTGGTGTGGGCTCCATCACGATCTTCCCATGGATGCAGCATTCCATTGAAACAGTGGGCTGGCGGGGGACGAACATCGCGCTCGGCATATTGATATTAGTGGTCATCGTACCCATCAATGCGTTGCTGCAGCGTCGGAAGCCCGAAGACCTGGGACTGCTCTCGGATGGGGCGAGTGGTGATATCGACGAAGAAAACGCCGCCAATCAGGCACAAGAAGACGCGCGCATCGTCGACAAGGAATGGGCTTCAGTTGATTGGACGCTCTCTTCAGCCATGCGCACATCCCGCTATTGGTGGCTGGTCGCCGCCTTTGTGACCGGGCTCTGGGCTTGGTATTCGGTTCAAGTTCACCAGACACAATTCCTGATCGATATAGGCATTTCCGGAGAGGTGGCCGCGACGGCGCTCGGCCTGGTCCCCCTCGCGGGCATCGCCGGTCAGATCATGATTGGCCATTTCTCCGACCGCATGGGCCGGGAGTGGGGGTGGACCGTGGCGCTCTTCGGCTATTTTCTTACCTACATACTGCTCCTGCTTCTCGCCGTCTTCCCGTTCGAAGCGCTGATCTATACCATGGTAGCGGCGCAGGGAGTCATGGGCTATGGCTTGGCGTCGGTCTTCGGCGCTGTGGGCGTGGAACTCTTCGCTGGCAAAAAGTACGGGGTCATCTTCGGCACCCTCGGCGCTTTCGCCGGCGTTGGCGCAGCAATGGGGCCGCTGGCAACAGGTTGGTTGTTCGATTTGTTTGGAAGTTACGACGTGGCGTTTGCGGTTGCGGCGGCCATTAGTCTGGCCTCAATCATCTGTATGTGGCTCTCCGGCCCGCGAAAGGTGCGCCTAGTTGCGGGCCGGGTGCCTAACGGGTAGATGCTTAAACCTTAGCAGCCAGCGGGGCTCGTTTTCTGTTCCAGCTAGATTGCGTGTTTCACGGCTTCGCCTGACGTCCAGTGTAGGGATAATTTTTCGAAGTTTTGGAAGGCATCGACCAAAAACCAAAGCTTTGTAGCCCGGTCAAATATGGTCTGGTATCTCGTCTTTCTTCTCCACGTTTTTAAATGTGGGTATCCTAGTGGGGCCGGCACAAGAATTCTGTGAACCGGTTCAAATAGGCGTGAAGAAATGTGATGGAATTTTTTGGTCCGGTTATTCGGCGGCTCCCAAGTGCACATCCAAGAGCGGAGGAATAGTCTCCGCCGGTCGCCGGCCGAATCCGCATTCCGTGGCGATGCCGTAGTCACTGACATATTTATCTGCCGTCGCCATGCGCCGTTTGGTGCCCTCCACGCCGTCCTTGTCGTGGATAACGCCGAGATAAAGCTCCGTCTCCGGCTTCAAGCTCAAGCCTTTCAGCGCTTCAAAATAGGCATCGTCGTCCCGCTCAATGGGAACCGGCATGTGGAGAAATTCGATGGTTCGGTTGACGCCCGCTGACAGTCGGTTGGCGAGTTCAACCATCGGCGCCATGTTCACCGGCTCCACAAAGTGTTTGCCGCCGAATGAGCCATAACAGAAGTGATAGCCGAGTTCGATGTCCGCTGGTACGTAATCGCCCAATTTGATGAGCCGTTCCGCGATGCCGTCCTGGTGGAACGGGAAGTAAGATTGCCGTGCGCCTTCGAACGCCTGCATGTCGTGCGCATTGTCCCACTGGATAGCGAGTTGGTTGTGGGGGATCGCGGCGGCTATCTCGTCGATCTCTTTCCGCATGCGCGCTTCGTAGGCCGGCTCCACTCGGATGCGGTCCAGAGGCGCAATGGCCGAATTGATCACGTTAAAGGGCGAGGGGATCGCGACCAGGAACTTGGCGTCTGGGTGAATGGTGCCCGAGCCCTTCTGTTTCTTAAACTCTTGGTAAGACTCGATGGCGCAGTCCGCATAGCCCAGGGGCCGCATCTCCAGATCCTCCGGCGCGATGCCGTCCTTGATCTGCCACCAGGTGGTATGCGCCATTTTCTTAGTGCCCGAAACATCCTTGATCACAGCCGTGGCGTTTCGGTAGTCGCCTTCGGACTCGATCGCACCCAACTGTGGATGATCCCGGAACACATGGTCCTGCCAGCGGATCCAGGTGAGCCGGTCTCCGGTCTCTCCGTCCGGGAGGCGTTTGCAGTAATCTCCGAGTTTTTTCGAAACAGTCGAAAACACCTCCGCCGCGTCCGTTAGCGGAATACTCCCTACCAAATGAATGTCCCGTGATGCCATAGTTGCCTCCCAAACTTATTCGTCTGATTTGGTGGGTTCAGATGTGGAAAGTCAACCCACTCCAAATTAGTAAAACAATCATTAGGCATGCGCGGACCAGCTAAGCCGTGATCCGCGTACCGAGTTCAGCGCGAAACATGGGTACGCGGGTCACAGTCGGAAAAACCGGCCCGCGTATGACTACTTGTGTGGTGATTTTTGTAGGCGGTTGGGAATGTTACAATTTGGCTATGCCCCTCAAGCTCAATCATCTTGTCTTCGCCGCCCGCACTTTGGAAGAGGGTGTGGCCTGCCTGAATAACAAGCTCGGCATCGACATCCCGCCCGGCGGGGAACACCTGCAGACGGGGACCCACAATAGCCTCATGAGCCTCGGCAACGGCGCCTACTTCGAACTAATTTCCATCGCACTGCACCTGGAGGCACCTTACCGGCCAAAATGGTTCGGCCTTGATGCTTCGAAGACGCAGGCGTGGATCGACGAGCGTTTGCGGCTCCTCACCTGGGTGATGCAGATGGATGAACTGGAGGCAACAGCGGCGAAGAGACCCATTTCCCTCGGCCTCGCTGTCGATATGCATCGGAGCGACCTCACTTGGCGGCTGACTATTAGGTAGGATGGGGCGCTACCCGTGGGCGGCTTGATGCCGTCCTTGATCCAGTGGGGAGACGGCGTGCCGCATCCGTCGGAGAGTTTGCCGGATGTGGGTATGCGGTTGGATAAAATTATCTGAGGGACGCCGAAGCCGGAGGCGATTGTGGCTGAGAGTATGGTCAAGGTGGAGGACGGAGATACTGGGCTGGAGGCCGAACTGTCTGCGCACGAGAGACAAATTGAAGGCTGATCAATCATTTATCCTCCCGTGAAGGGAGTGGATCAAGGGGAGGGTGTTATCCATATGAGGGTCAGACGGCTCTTCTCAGTCCGACTTGAATGCCCCCGCCTCCCCCCTAAAGGGGGAGGAAAGACGTGATCGTTGGCCGAAGGTTCACTCATCCACCACCCGGTTCCGAAGCACACCGATCCCCGTAATCTCAATCTCTACTTCATCTCCCGGCACGAGCCAGTCGGGCGGCTCCCGATAGTGCTCGGCCCCGTCCGGCGTTCCCGTCGTGATGATGTCACCCGGTTGGATGTGGAAGATTTGGGAGTAGTAGGCGATCAGCTGCGGCACGTTGAAGCAGAGTTTATCCACGGTGGACTGCTGACGGATCTCGCCGTTCTTTTTGGTGGTCAGCGTCATATCGGCAAAATGCTCGGGCGCCTCGTCCATAGTGACCATCCACGGGCCGGATGACGAGGAGTGGTAGAAGTTCTTCCCCTGGTCCACGCCCCGCTTCTGGAAGTCCCGGACGGAACCGTCGTTCAGGATCGTGTAGCCCGCTACATAGTCCCGCCAATTGTCCTCCGCGATGTAGCGGCCCGGCTTGCCGATCACAACGGCGAACTCGCCCTCATAATCCAAGCATTGGGAGACCTTGGGCCGGACAACGTTCTGTTCGTGCCCCACAAAAGCCTGCTGGGTTTTCAAGAAAAGCGACGGCACCTCCGGCACATCCCGACCAGTCTCGATTATATGGGTCATATAGTTTATGCCGGCGGCGTAGGTGTTCACGGGCGCGGGCATGAGGGGCAGAAACTGAACGGCATCCTCACCGAAATCGGCCGCATGGCCGTCGGCGGCGGTCGCGGCTTCATCCAGG
>PBPM01000045.1 GCA_002724635.1 Rhodospirillaceae bacterium | reverse complement strand
CATCGACGGCATTCAACTCCGGGAGTTCGACTATATCGACATTGGCGAGGTGTTGCGCTCTACTGGGGCCGTCCCTGTCGTGATCAAGTCACTACTGTTTCCCGAAGAAGACAGAATGGCGGCGTAAGAAATTGAGGAGGCACACATCATGATGGACCAGGCAGAAAACGACTATCTGTGTCAGACCGGCGAAGGCACGCCCATGGGCAATCTCTTCCGCCGCTATTGGATCCCCTTCTTGATCTCCAGCGAGATCGAAAAGCCGGATTGTGATCCCGTCCGCGTGCGGCTGATGGGGGAAGACCTGATCGCGTTCCGGGATACGGACGGCAATATCGGCCTGATCGACCAGCACTGTGCTCACCGGGGGGTCTCCCTCTGGTTCGGCCGTAACGAGGAATGCGGCATCCGCTGCCCCTATCATGGCTGGAAATACGACGTAAACGGCAACTGCATCGAGCTGCCGTCGGAAGCCAACAACCCGGCCGCCATGTCCAAGATGAAATTGAAGTCCTATCCCTGCATCGAAAAAGCGGGGGTCATCTGGACCTATATGGGCCCGCCTGACAAAAAGCCGGCCGATCCCAACCTGGAATGGACCAATGTCCCACCGGACAACCTTTTTGTCTCCAAACGGTTCCAGGAGTGCAACTACCTGCAGGCGCTGGAGGGCGGGCTGGATTCCAGCCACGTGACTTGGCTGCACGGGTCCGAGCTCAATAACGATCCCCTGTTCGTAGGCGCAAAGGGCAACCGCTATAACCAGAACGACCTGATGCCGCAATTTGAGGTGAAACCCTTCGAGGGCGGATTACTGATCGGCGCGCGCCGGAATGCGGATGACGACAAATATTATTGGCGCATCACGCCCTGGATCATGCCTTGGCACACGCTGGTGCCGCCCCGGGGCGGCCATCCCATCGGGGGTCATGTCTGGGTGCCCATTGATGACCACAATTGCTGGACCTGGAGCTTCAACTACCACCCCCGCCGGGCGCTCACCGGGGCGGAACGCCAGGCCATGATGGACGGCAAGGGCATCCACGCCAAAGAAATCCCGGGCACGTTCATGCCGGCGGCCAATAAGCGGAACGATTACCTGATGGATCGGACAGCGCAGCGTGCCGGGCTCACCTATTCCGGTGTCGAAGGCATTGCGATGCAGGATGCCTCCCTCCAGGAGAGCATGGGCCTCATCCAGGACCGGACCAAGGAACATCTCTGCGGCACGGATAATGCGGTGTCGATGGCGCGGCAGTATCTCATCAAGATGGCCAAGGCCAATGAGAACGGCGAGGAGCTGATGGGTCTTGATCCGGCGCACCAGCATGTCCGGTCGGCGGCCTACGAACTCGACAAGGACATGGACTTTGTCGAAGGCGCCCGGGACGGCCTGTTTGCGGAGATCGGGACGGACCCGCACACCGTCTAGACGTCCCGCCACCCCCTAGAGAAGGAGAGACCCGCCATGAAAGTCGGTATCATTGGGCTGGGTGTTATGGGCATCGAAATGGCCAAGCACCTGCAGAAGACAGGTGACCATGAGGTCCTCAGCTTTGACGTTGATGCGTCCGCCGTCCAAGAAGCTGCAAAGCATGGCACCGCAGTTGCTGCCGGCCCGGCGGACATCGCGGCTCAGGCGGAGGTCACCATCATCGCCGTCGCCACCGGTGGCCAGGTGATCGACGTGCTCAATCAGATGAAAGAGGCTTCGGATGCGGAAACCGTGGCCGTCGTCTCCTCCACCGTGCACCCGGAGATCATCGATGACGCGAGCGAGATCATCAGCGGCACCGGCATCCGGCTGGTGGACTCGCCCGTCGTGTTCGGCTCTCGCGGTGCGCGGGACGGGACGCTGCTGTGCCTCTGCGGCGGGGATGAAGCGGATATCGAGTACATTCGCCCCGTCATGATGGCCTTCAGCCGGGATGTACTCCGGGTCGGTGAGTTGGGACACGGACAGCTGACAAAGTCCGTCAACGCCATGCTCCACTGGGCCCATTGTGTCTCAAACTTCGAAGCCCTGCTGCTCGCCAAACGCTACGGCATGGATGCTCAGAAACTCAGGGAAGTGTTGATCCAATGCCCCGGCACCAACGGCACTCTGGAACGCTGGGACGACACCAAACTCACCTGGCAGGAAAAGGACATGGATATCGTTATGGACCTGGCGCAAAAATGCGGCGTCACCATGCCGCTCTTCGGCCAGGTGGATCAGTTGGTAAAACTGATCACGCCCGAAGACATCGCTGACCTGCTCTATGGAGAGTCCGCCAGTTACATCGGCCACACGGTGAGCGCCAACGGCGTCACCCGGACGGGAGGATAAGATGGCAGATAAACCCGCCGTCGGCTTCGTCGGCATCGGCCGCATGGGCCTCGCCAAAGCCAAGCATGTGATGGGCGCAGGCTACAGCGTTACCGGCTTTGATATCAGTGGTGACGCGATGAGCGCGGCGGGAGACGCAGGGGTCGCAACGGTTTCCTCTGCCGCGGAGACCGCCAAAGCGAGCGATATCATCATTGTTATCGTGCCCAGCGATGAAGACGTTATGACGGCGTGCGAGGGCACCGACGGTGTCTTTGCCGGTGCCAAACCGGGATCGATTGTGGTGCTCTGCAGCTCTCTCAAACCCGAGACCATTCAGGCCATGGCGGATTCTGCACCTAAGGGTATGGACGTTCTGGACTGTCCCTCAACGAGGGGGACTGATGCGGTGGATGCCGGCAATCTAGCGCTGCTGGTCGGTGGAGACGCGGATGTGCTGGCTCGCGCCCGGCCAGTGTTGGAAACCTTCAGCGAGGTCATTCATCACGTGGGCCCCCTCGGTGCCGGACAGGTCGCCAAGACGGTGAACAACATCCTGCTCTGGTGCAACATGCGCACCAGCATGGAGGTTTTAAGGATGGCGAAAGATCTGGGCCTCGACCCGGAGGCCATGCGCCAGGCCATGTTTGACTGCAGCGGGGACAGCTGGGCGCTCCGCCGGCTCCCGAAAATCCAACCGAGCTGGCCCGTGAAGGACATGAAAAACGCCATGGCGCTGGCGGATCGGGCGGGGACGGATATCCCCATGACGGCGCTGATGGCCGATCTCGCCGAAACGCTGACACAGCAGGCCGTGAACGATTTGCTAAACGGAGAGCGCTAAATCTTGTAGCTGGTGAGGAGTTGCTCCGGAAAGAGGTCTTCCGGGGCAAGATGCCTGTGGCAGACCCCCTGTTCATAGGCGTAGAGCAGGAAGGCCTCCAGGGTCTGGCGGTTGGGTTCGATCCCGTAGGGCCAATATTCATCCCCGAATAGCGGCGCGGTTTTCTCTGCGAAATGCGGCCCCCACACGATGGGAAACCGCGAGGCAGTCATCTCGAACGCCCGCGCAACGCTCGCGTTCTTGGCTTCATCAAAGGCCTTGTAGAGGTTCATCAGCGCCCATGGGTGTCTCTCCGCCACGTCGCCCCGGACAGCGATAGCGTGCATGATAGGGAGCACACCGGTTTCCTGGAAATAACCCTCTTCCAGGGGCTGGTAGTCCTTGATCATGCGGATGATCTCGCCCGTGCCCGCGTCAAACAGTTTCGGCGGATGAGCACTCATCATGGCGTCGATGTCGCCGTCGACGAGCATCTCCTGCAGGGATTTTTCCGAGACCGGCGTGAGGTTAATGCCGTCCGGCAAGTTAAGTTTCACCTTTTCCTTGCGGCCCGCCGTGCTGACGCCCGCCTGATACCAATCGATGTCTTTCAGAGGAATACCGGCCTGGTGTTGCAGATAGCCTCGGGAATAGACCGCCGCCGTCTGCGCCCATTCAGGTATGCCTACCTTCTTGCCGGCCAGGTCTTCGGGCTTGGAGAGCTTGCTGTCGTGCCGCACAAAGATGGACGAAAGGCGAAATACCCGGGACGGAAACACAGGCAGGCCGGCCAGGGACTCATCCCCCTGGGATTTGAGAGACACAAACTTGGCGAAGGAGACTTCCGAGACATCAAACTCCCTAAAATTGATGAAACGGTGAAAGATCTCCTCCACTTGGAAAGACAGGAAATTGGTGTCGATGCCCTCCGCCTTGATCCGGCCGTCGGCGAAGTCTCGGACATGGTCATAGTCGCTGATGGCGATGGTAAGGGACAGGTCAGACATGTGCTTCTCCATACGCGGTCCGGATTATCCCCGCCAGCCTCAAATAGCGCTTGCCCGGGCCCGGATATTTTTCTCTACTTTTGGCCAGTAAACTAACAGATAACCAAAAATCATCGTGGGATGGTACCGGGGAAATGGAGGCGGCAAAAGCACCAAAACCGGTCGTCCAAGTTCCTAAAGAGACAAGCAGGGAGACACTATGACAGACGAACGCTTCGATCTTAACAATCGGACCATCATCGTGACCGGTGGTGGAAGCGGGATCGGGAAAACCTACAGCACAGTTCTCGCTAGTGCCGGGGCGAACGTGGTGATAGCCGATATTGCGGGTAACGAAGGCCAGGCCGTGGCGGACGACATCTCCTCCAATGTACGCCGGGCCGTCGCCATCACCACGGACATTTCCAGTGAAGACGATACCGCCGCCATGGCGGAGATGGCCATGAGCACCTTCGGGCGCATCGACGGGCTGATCAACAACGCCTCCCTCATGAGCACGCTGGAACGCAAACCCTGGCACGAGATCGATATCACGGAGTGGGACCGGGTGATGGAGGTGAACCTGAAAGGCATGTTCCTCTGCTGCCGGGCTGTCTATAGGCACATGAAAGAGCAGGGTAAAGGCAAGATCGTGAACATCTCTTCAGGCCGGGTGTGGAAGGGCACGGCGGAGAGGCTGCACTACACAGCCTCTAAGGCCGGCGTCATCGGTTTCACCCGCACCCTCGCCCGCGAAGTCGGCGACGACAATATTTGCGTAAACGCCATTTCACCGGGCTTCACGGAAAGCGAAACCCAGATGGCCACCAGCACGCCGGAGTATCTTGAGAGCCGCAAAGTCGCCTACCAGAAACGGTCGCTCAAGCGGGCCCAATTGCCGGACGACCTGGTTGGTGCGGTCATGTTCTTGTGCTCAGACGCCAGCGACTTCATCACCGGCCAGACCATCAATATCGATGGCGGCGACGCGATGCATTGAGTCTACCCGATGGCTCTTCCAACCGAGAAGATTGTCTCTGACTGGCGGCGAGACGGCGCAGCCTGCCTGCGCCAGGTCTTTGACCAGGCCTGGCTAGACCTCCTTGAAGAGGGTGTCGAAACCTCTCGCATCGCCCCGAGCGAGCTTTCCAAGGATTACGCCAAGGACGGCGAAGGCAGTTTTTTTACCGACCACGCCATGCACCGGCGCGTGCCCCAGATCCGCGACTTCATTGCCAATTCGCCCATCGCAGAAATCGGCGCCAGGTTGCTGGAAGCGGAAAAGGTCAACCTGATCGACGATCACCTGTTGGTGAAAGAACCCGGCACCGCCAATCCAACCTATTGGCATCAGGATCAGCCCTACTTTAATTTTGTAGGCGAAGACTATTGCTCCTTCTGGATTCCGTTAGACCCGGTGGACGAGACCAACGGTACGCTGCGCTTCGTCATCGGCTCCCACCTCTGGAAAAAGGAGTTCAAACCGGTTTTGATCGGTAAGGGAGAAGTGGTTGAACAGGCGGACAAGTTTGACGGCCTCGCCCCGGATATAGACGGCAATCCGAATGACTACGAGACGCGAACCTGGGACCTTACTCCTGGCGACTGCCTCGCGTTCCACGGCAAGATGCTGCACGGGGCATACCCGAACCTATCATCAGGCTCGCCGCGCCGCGCCATCTCCATCCGGCTCACCGGTGACGACATCGTCTGGCATCCCCGCCAATACGCACCGGCGGAATCGGACCAGCCCGGCCTCACACCCGGCGGCCCCATCGACTGCGAGGATTACCCCATCGTCTGGCCCGTTGACCAGCAGACTATTTAGAAGGGCCGCGCCTGGAGTAGAGTTTAAGGGAAATCGTCAGAAAAATGGCCATCACCAATAAAAATAGCGCCGCGCCAAAATAGACCGCTTCGAAGGCGCCGAGGCCAAAAAGAACACCTCCCAAAACCGGACCTGCCACCTGGCCAATCCTATTCATGACGCCATTTGTCGAGATCACCGCGGCCCGCGCGTGGTCGGAGCTCTCTTGGATCAGCAAGGTCTGAAATGCCGGAAAACCAAGCCCAGTCGAGAGCCCGATGGCTAGAAGGGGAAAGACCATCATCCACGTTTCGGTTATTAGGGGAATTGTTCCGACGGAGAAGATGAGAAGGACGAGGGAAAACAAGACTAGGTACTCGGCACTAATATAATTCACCAACCTGCCAAGCTGGGTCGCCGCCAACACGCTCGTCGCCATCCGGGCGGCCAGGATGATGCCGATGGTCGCCGCCGACGCACCCAGGGCCGCGCTCATAAACAACGGGAT
>PBPM01000044.1 GCA_002724635.1 Rhodospirillaceae bacterium | reverse complement strand
TCGGCCCCTCCCCCGGCGCACCGGGGGAGGGGCCCGCAAGGGTCAGGCCGTCAGTTGGCCGGATTAATCGCGTTTGCGCCGGCCGTGATCACGAACTGACCACGACGGTTCCGCGCCCAGGCCGACTCGGTCGCACCCTGCTCAAGCGGGCGGCCCTCACCGAAGGACACGATCTCAAACCGGTTCTCCGCGAGGCCGAAGCCCACGAGGAACTGCCGGACCGCCTCGGCTCGCCGGTTGCCCAGCGCCATATTGTATTCGGTCGAACCCCGGTCATCCGCGTGACCTTCGATGCGGATCTGCACCTGGGGGCTAGCTCGAAGGATATCGACCTTCGCGCGGAGCGTCGCCTCGGCGTCATCTCGGATCTCCGACATGTCGTAGTCGAAGAAGACCATCTCCTCGAGGGTCGCGCGGGCAGCGCGGATCTGACGCTGGCGCTCGGCCTCTGCAGCGCGCTCGGCTGCGAGACGCTCGGCCTCTGCACGACGGGCGGCCTCCGCGGCAGCGACAGAATCATTGTAGGCTTGAAGCGAATCCTGGTCCGGCTGCGGCGGCGGCGGCGGCGGCGGCGGGTCACCTCCGCACGCGCCCACCAAGAGCGTCGCTGCAAAAACCGTTACGAAGAAACGTCGGACGATCATCCCAACTCCCGGGTTGAACGAACTGGTGGAAAGTTCTGACGCGTGCGTGCTGCGCCCGATGACGCAACGAAGCTAACGCCGTTTTTCAGGGTGGAAACCCCCTGTTACTTAGGGCGAAAGCCTCTGAAATGCAACGTGCATTAGGGACGTCGACAACGTTCTCCCGCGGCCGGGAACTTCTGTTTCCCACAAATGGCCTCGGAAGATCGTCGATCAGGCCGGCGGAAGAGCCGGTGACCAGTCGGGAAGGTCGACGCGTCGACCGCCGAGAAGAGAGCGAACACGGCCCGTCGTGACGTCAACCACCATCAGACCGAACCCCCAGCTTCGCTCGCCTGCGAAGACCAGGTGGCGCCCATCCGGCGCCCAGCTTGGGGCCTCGTTGTTGCCCTCCGACGTGAGCTGCCGTAACACACGCCCCCCGTCTTCGAGATTCGCCACGAGTATGTGATAGCGCCCGCGGCGGTCGATCCGGCCGTGGAACGCCACGAGATCTCCCTTGGGCGACCAGTCCGGCGCGGCATAGAAGCCACCCCCACCGTACTCGTACGGGGAGAGCGTCTCGGCAGAGCCGCCCTCGGCAGGCATCATCATGACCTGAGGCACATTGTCGCCGAATCGCAGTGTATTGAAGGCGAGCCAGCGACCATCAGGCGAATACGTCGGCGAGATATCGTACCACGGCCCACCCGACAGAAACGCGAGACAGCAATCCGCCTCGAGATCGTAGGTGAAGATGCCGCTCTGGTTGGCACTCCCATTCACGGTGAACGCCAGAGTCCGGCCGTCAGGGTGATAAGTGGGCGTCACGTAGTCCCCCGCACCGCGCACTGCAGGAAGTGTCCGAAGCTCGTTCCCGAAGCGGTCGACTTCGTAGATCCGCGGCACTCCGGTCTTCCAGGACGCGAGCGCGAGTCGCGAACCATCGGGTGACCACGTCGGAGACTCGGTCAGAGAGTTGTAGTCCGTGACCTGCTCGAGATTCTCGCCATCGGAGTCGATGACGTAGACCTCTTTGTTTCCGTCGCTACCGAGCATCGTGAACGCGATCCGGCTCGCAGCCATACCCGGGTCTCCCGTCGCCCATCGCACGATCTCATCGGAGGTTCGGTGAACGGCCATCCGGAAATCGTCGTCATCCTCGGAAGGGAGCCGGAAGCGCCCACGGTCTCGCACTTCTCCGTACACGACGTCGTGAAGCTCGAGAATCAGCATGTACCCGTCACCAGCCCCCTCGACTTCACCGGTGACCAGCCAGACGGCGCCAAGGCGATCCCACAGGGCGTAATCGACCTGACTCCCGACGAGCGCGTCCGGAAGCGAATCGATGACTTCGAAGCGGTCGGAGTTCCTCAGGTCACGCCCGACGATCGCTTCCACCTGCGGGGAAATCATGTCCCCACCGAAGGCGCCCGTGAACGGCTGAACCGCCAGAGCCGGCAAGTAACTGTTGGCGTAGACGAGCCCGAGGCTCACGCCCGGAAGCTCGTCTTGCGCGGCCGCAGCCGACGCCCCGATCGCCATCGTTATCACACCCAAAGCGGTGGCGAGCAGCCACCGCATCCCCACCATGCGTACGGTCATCGTTGGATCGTCACCTCAGTCGGAGCGCCCGGATCCGGCAGCTCCATGATCGGGCTGCCCTGCGGACGGAAGCTGAACTTGATCGGGAAACGGTCGTACGGGAGATCCTCCGGGAGGGGGCCAAACCGCCCATTTCCAGCACAATCCACCGCACCCATCGCCTCGAAGTCGAACGCCGTGTTTCCGGAACGCGTCACGAACTGGATGTCCTCCGCGACCCCGTCCCGGTTGATGTAGAAGAAGACCTCTGTCTCCCAGCGACCACCATCGCGCCATCGGAAACACCGAAAGATCTGCCGAATGATGTTGTTGTAGTACTCAGGGTAGTCGCGCCGCAGGCCCTCGATGCGAACCTCTATACCCTCACCGGTAGCCTCGGGCTCATCCTCGGGAGGCTCGACGACCGCCGCGGCCTCCACCTCTTCCTCGGCCACCTCGGGTTCCTCTTCGGGCGTGGGTTCCTCTCGGGCCGGGGTCGGCGCTTCTTCCGGCTCTGGGTCCGACTCATGGACCGGGACGATTTCTTCGACCTCCGGCTCGGGTGGCGTCGGCTCGGGATCCGGGCGTTCGACCACGAGTTCTTCAGCGGCAGGCTCCGGCTCCTCGGCCTGGAGCGCCGGCGGTGGTGAGACGAGTTCGATCTCGTAGGAGATGAACTGGATCGGCTCGGGTGCATAAAGGGTGCTGAGCCACGCAAGCAGTACAATCGCGACGTGCATCGCCCCGGACAGAGCCGCAGAGCGGCGGTCGAATGGATCGAGACGACGGCGACGCATGGGTCAGTTGCCCACCCAGGGCTCGGCAACTGCTGACCACCCTACACCGCTGTTCACTGCCGCGGCCATCGCACGAAGCACCGGTGCGTACGGAGCGAGCGAGTCAGCTCGTAGGAAGACCCGCTCTACGCTACCAGCCGCAACGATCTGGCGGAGTGCTGACTCGAGTTCGTCTTCGGAGATCGGTGTCTCTTCGAGGAGAACCGAGCCATCTCTTCGCACCGTCACGAAGATGGGTTCTTCCTGCGACGTCAGGGGCTGGACGTCCGCCCGCGGCACCGCGACCTCGATCCCGCCCTGCAGAATCGGTGCAGTGATGATGAAGATGATGAGTAGAGTGAACGCGACATCGACCAGGCTCGTGACGTTGATCTCCGCGTTGAGCGGAAGATCCGAACGCGTCGCGCTCGCTCCTCTGCGGCGGCGTCCCAGTGAACTCATCTAGACGCGACCTTCCCGTGCCAGCGTCCCGATGAACTCGGACGAGAAGCCCTCCAACTCGCCACTCACCAGATTCAGCTTTCCGACGAAGTGGTTGTATGCGATGACCGACGGGATCGCGACGGCAAGCCCTGCGACTGTCGTCAGAAGCGCTTCAGCCACACCAGGCGCGACAGCCATGATGTTACTCGACCCGGACGACGTGATGCCAAGGAAGGCGTTCATGATTCCGATCACGGTCCCCATGAGACCCATGAGCGGCGAGACTGACCCGATGACCGCGAGCCATCCGAGACCGTGGGCCAGTTCGTCGCGTTCCTCCGCTTCTTCCTTCTCCAGCACGAGTCGGAGCGCTTCGAGTTGCGTGAGGGATAGGCCCTGGGTGGGCTGAGCACCCTCACGGAGCGCTCCGGGCCGCAACTCGCTGAAGAAGTTGACGCCCTGACGAAAGACGCGGCCGTACGGTGAGTCGGGCAGAGAGAGGATCACCTTGTACGCATCCTCAAGCCTCTGAGCGCGCTCCATGTGGTCGAGGAACTCGTCTCCCTGCTGCCGGACCTCTCGGAACTGACGTGACTTCGCAAAAATGAGCCACCAGCTGAAGACGGATCCGACGGTCAGGACCATCAGGACGATCTTGGTGGGGATCGTCGCCCCGGTAAGCATGGACCAGGCGGTCGTGGGTGGCGCGGCTTGGAGTAACAGTGTGGTCAGACTCATTCCGAAGCTTCGGCTCTCTGGTTCGCGATATGTTCGTATGTCTCCCGCAAGCCCTGTTCCAGCGTGAACGCGGGACTCCAGCCCCTGGATCGAATCACGCTCGAATCTAGCGTACTGTGCTGCAGCTCACCGGGGCGTGCAGGGGCGTGGTTACGGGTCATTCTTGAACCCGCCACGCCTTCGAGCGCGTCCGCGAGTTGGAGGACGCTCGTTGCGACACCGGTCCCGACGTTGAACGCTCTAGAGTCCAGACCTGTTCCATCTCCCATGTCGGCCTCGGAGGCAAGCATGTTCGCAGCCACCACGTCCTTCACGTAGACGTAATCGCGAGTCTGCTCGCCGTCACCGAAGATCGTGAGTGGCTGCCCGTCGAGAAGGCGCGTGCAGAAAATAGCGACAACACCCGCCTCACCGTGAGGATCCTGGCGGGGGCCGAACACATTGGAGTAGCGAAGCGCGACGTACTCCATGCCATGTACGTGTCGGTAGTAGTTCAGATAGAACTCACCACCCAGCTTCGTGACGCCATACGGCGACAGCGGAAGTTTGGGCGCACATTCTGGGGTCGGGATCTGCTCGGGCTCACCGTAGACGACGCCACCGGAGCTTACGAATACGACTCGCTGGGTTCCCACCTCTCGGGCGGCTTCCGTGATGTTCAGGAGCCCCATGAGGTTGATGCCGGCGTCCTTCGCGGGATCCGATACGGACACACGAACATCGATCTGCGCCGCATGGTGGTTCACCAGATCGAATCGAACCTCTCGGAAGAGATCGCGAATTCCTGGATCACGAATATCCATCTCGACGAATGTGGCGTCGGCGGGGATGTTCCTGCGCTTGCCGGACGAAAGGTTATCGACAACCCACACGTCGAAGCCGGCGGCCAAGTAGGCCTCCGA
>PBPM01000043.1 GCA_002724635.1 Rhodospirillaceae bacterium | reverse complement strand
CGTCATGGGGATTGAATAGACTCGTTTTGTGTCTCCCAGTTGGGCCAAGGCCGATTGACCGGTTAGAGGCGAGAAGCGTGCTCCCGTAGCTCAGCTGGATAGAGCATCGGCCTTCTAAGCCGAATGTCGCAGGTTCGAATCCTGCCGGGCGCACCAATTCCCGTTTCCTTACTATGCAAACGGGCTTGCCGGGCGGTCAAGCCCGTAGTGGTCCCGCAATGTGGTGCCTTCATACGCCCTGCGGAAAAGCCCGCGCGCCTGAAGAATAGGCACTACTTCGTCCACGAAAATGTCGAGCATGGCGGGCAGTACAGGTGGCATCAGATTAAAACCATCCGCCGCCCCATCGGTGAACCAGTCCTCAATCAGGTCCGCGATCTGTTCGGGTGTGCCTGCAAACAGATAATGGCCGCCTATATGGGCGAAACGCGCTAGCAGTTCACGGAGGGTCATTTCCTCGCGTTGGATAAGATTTAGCACCATCGACGTGCGACTCTTGCTTGTTTCCATATTTTCCGGGTCAGGGAAGTCTTCCGGGCAGAGCTTCCGGTCAAGGGAAAGGTGGGAAAAATCGTGTCCGCCGAACCAAGTGCCGAGATATTGTACCGCGATATCGACATCCGCATATTCGCTGAGCTCCTGCAGTAGCCGCTTCGCTTCGGCCTCCGTCGATGCAATTGTCGGGCAGAGGCCGGGTAGAATCAGAACCTGTTCCGGCTGGCGGCCTTTTGCAGCCACTCGTTTCTTCATGTCGACGTAGAAGGTCTGGGCCGTAGCCTTCTCGATATGGGCGGTAAAAATCGCCTCGGCATGTTGGGCGGCAAAGCCTCGCCCGTCTTCTGATGATCCAGCCTGAACCAGCACAGGGCGACCCTGTGGCCCCCTAGGCAGGTTCAGGGGGCCAGCGACATTGAAATGCGTACCCTCAAAGTCGATAGGGCGGATACGGTCGGTATTGGCGTAAACCGCGTTGTCCCGATCGTCTATGATGGCGTCGTCGGCCCAGCTGTCCCATAGAGCCTTGACCACCTGTACATGTTCTTCGGCCAGCACATAGCGTTCGGCATGAGATAGTTGACCGGTGTCACCGAAATTCCGTGCCGCTGCGGCCATCCAAGATGTGACGATATTCCAGCCCACCCGGCCGTTGCTGATATGGTCGATGGACGCGAATTGGCGTGCGAGATTGAAAGGCTCGGTATAGGTGCTGGAGCCAGTCGCAATCAGGCCGATCCGGTCTGTGGCGACGGCAATCGCTGACAGCAAGGTTAAGGGCTCGAGCCAGACCTGTAGCGCTTTGGCGGATTTCGTCTGGGCCGTATTTGTTGCCAACTGATCGGCGAAGAAGATGGAATCGAACAACCCGGCTTCCGCGCGCTTTGCGAGGTCCTGATAATAGCGAATATCAGTTAGGCCAGCGGCCGATGATAATGGGTGTCGCCACGCGGCCTCGTGGCTGCCGCGTCCTTGGATAAACAAATTTAGATGTAGCTGTCGGTTCACAAGAGATTCGCAAAATTTCTGTGCCGTTAACCGATCCAAGCGCCGCCGTTCACGTCGAGCACTGCGCCCGTCGTGAAGCCTGCGCCAGGGGTGCAGAAATACCAGATGGCGTGGGCGAGTTCCTCGGGCGTGCCGATGCGACCGACCGGCGTAGACTTTGCGCGGGCGTCGAGCACCTCTTCCGCGTGCCGTAGGACGCGCGGAGTTAGCACAAGGCCGGGCGCGATGGCGTTGACCGTGATGCCGTCGCCTGCCAGTTCGGTCGCCAACCGGCGGCTCAGGCCGATAATCCCGGCCTCTGTCGTCGCATACTCGATAGCCCCGCCGCGCGCCGTGCGCCCGGCTACCGACGCTATGTTGACGATTCGGCCGTATTTCTTGGCCTTCATCGCCGGCACCAGCTCGCGGGTGATCAGGAACTTGGCGATCACGTTCCAGTCGTAGCTGTGGTGCATGTCATCGAGGGTGACGTCCTCGAGCGGCGGGGAGTCAATGAAACCTCCGGCGGTGTTCACGAGGATGTCGGCGCGCCCCCAGGTGTCGAGGATGGTTTTCGTGGCCGCCTTGACCTGGCTCTCGTCGGCACATTCTGCCTTGACGAACATGGCCTCGCCGCCGGCTTCCATGATGCGCTTGACGACCGCCTCGCCTTTCTCCGGCGTGCGGCCGATCACCGCGACCTTCGCGCCTTCGATTCCGAAGCGGATGGCGGCGGCCTCGCCCATGCCCGCAGTGCCGCCGGTGACGACGGCGACTTGGCCGGTGATGTCGGTTAGATCGCTCATGGGCGGCTAGGCTGCAATCGCGATAGTGCCGACTGCATCCATGATCAGCGGCGTATCCGTTACCGCCTGCACCTCGGCCGCGGTCAGGCCCGGCGCGACCTCGTCCAGCACGAGCCCGTCTTCGGTGACCGAGATTACAGCCATGTCCGTGAATATCCTCGTCACCACGCCGCCGGCGGTGAGGGGATAGGTTCGCTCGGCGACGATCTTGGCGGCGCCGTCGCGCGCCGTGTGGGTCATCATCGCAAAGACCCGCTTGGAGCCAGCGGCGATATCCATTGCGCCGCCGACGCTGCCCGATGTCTGGTTCGGCAGCCGCCAGTTGCAGAGATCGCCGTTCGCGGCCACCTGAAACGCTCCGAGCACCGCGCAATCGAGGCGCCCACCGCGTGCCACGGCAAAACTGTCGGCATGGTGGGTATAAGCACCGCCAGGGACCATGGTCACCAACCCCTTGCCGGCGCTTATCAGGTCTTGGTCGGCCTCGCCCTCGGCCGGGGGTGGGCCCATTCCGATGAGCCCGTTCTCCGAATGGAACATGACATCGCGCTTAGCCGGGATGAAGGTGGGGATCATGGTCGGCATGCCGATCCCGAGGTTGACTAGCCATCCGTCTTCCATGTCCTGAGCCGCGCGGGCAGCGATCTGCTCGCGGGTTAGCAGGTTGGTCTTTTGGTCGCTCATGATGGGTTGCGCTCCTTGCCGATCTCGTACCAGCCGGTGACATAGTAGGTATCCACGAAAACCCCAGGCGTCACAATGACTTCGGGGTCGAGAACGTCGATGGCCACGTCCTCCGCGACCTCGACGATGGTATGGGCGGCTGCCATCGCCATGATCGGGTTAAAGTTCCGCGCGGTCTTGCGATAGACCAGGTTGCCGCGCGGATCGGTCCGGTAGGCCTTGATCAGGGCGTAGTCGCCCGCCAGCGGTTTCTCTAGGACATATTCCTTGCCGTCCACGGTAATGGTTTCCTTGCCCTCGGCGAGATCGGTGCCTACGCCGGTCGGGGTGAGGAAGCCGCCGAGGCCTGCACCTGCTGTACGCATCCGCTCGGCCAACGTGCCCTGAGGCACGATTTCAAGTGCAATCTTACCCATGTCAAACATTTGCTTGAAAACAAAAGATTCTTTGGCCCACGGAAAGCTACAGATCAGCTTTGAAACACAGCCTTCCTCGATTAGGCGAGCGATCCCGCTGTGGCCGGTCCCGGCATTGTTGGTCACGATGGTGAGATCACGGCGTTTAAGATCGCAGACGCCATCGATCAGAACCTCGGGGACGCCGGGTTGGCCGAAGCCACCGACGAGCAGAGTCGCACCATCTGGGATCTGGCTTACAGCCGCTTCGAGGGTGTCGGCTTTCTTGTTCTTCATGGTTTGGGCTCAGGCAGGTTCAAAATAAGGGACAGGGCGCCCCTCGGGGCCGTCCTTGAAGGTCACTATTACTCGGTCTCCGACCGAAATATCGTCGTCTCCGCGCCCGTTGGCAATGACCCCGCCCATCATGCGGAAGCCCTCTTCGAGGTCGACCAGCACAATGGTATAGGGTACCCGGTCCGCGAATGCGTGCGGTGCGCGGTGGACGGTGGTGCAGGCATAGACGATCCCGGTGCCGGAAGACACGGCCCAAACCGGATCCGGGGCGCCGCATTTCGGGCATATCGAGCGGGGAAAGAAGATCGCCGCGCCACAGGATTTGCACCTGCGGTAGCGCAGTTCACCGGCGGCCACGCCCGCCCAATAGGGATCGGCGTCCGGATCGATGGGTGGTTTGTCGTCGGACATCGCTTACTCCAGCCCCAGTATACAAGTCGCATTCGAGGACAGGACGCCGCCGGTGCCGCTGATCAACGCGATCACCGCGTCGGCGACTTGGCGCACTTCGCATTCTCCGCGCAGCTGCCGGACCGCCTCGATGATCAGAAAGACCCCGTACTGGCCCGGATGGCAGTACGAGAGGCCACCTCCGTTGGTATTCAGCGGAAACTCGCCGCCGGGCCCGGTCCGGCCACCCTCGAGGAACGCGCCTCCTTCACCGGGTTTGCAGAAACCAAGAGATTCTAGGGTGAGTAGTACCGTGATCGTGAAACTGTCGTAGATTTCCGCCACGTTAACCTGATCGTGGGTGACGCCCGCCATAGCGAAGGCGCGCTTGCCGGATTGGGCTGCCGGGGTGATCGTGAGGTCAGGCATTTCGGAGATCTGCGCATGTGAGTGGGACTCGCCCTGCCCAAGCAACCAAACGGGAGGTTTGTCGAGGGTCTTTGCTATATCCGGGCTGACCACGACCACCGCGCCGCCTCCATCGGTAAACAGACAACAATCGAGCCGGTGCAATGGGCTGGCGATCAGACCTGACTTGAGAACCTCGTCACGGGTGAGGGGCTCGCGTCGATAGGCCTTCGGGTTGAGGCGCGCCCATTCGCGGGTAGCAACGGCCAGGTCGGCGAGCTGTTCGGAGGTGGTGCCGTATTCGGCGAAATGACGCGACGCCGCCAGCGCGTAGGCGCCGACTGGGGTCGGCAGGCCGTAGGGGGCCTCATACTGGTATCCGAGGTCGCTGCGAATCTGGAAGATGTACTTATCCCGCTTCGAGCGCTGGGTACTGCCATAGAGAATGACGGCAACCTTGCAAAGGCCGGCCTGTATAGCCGCCGCAACATGGCCGAGATGGAACTCGAAGGATGCGCCGCCGACGGACGTGCTGTCGGCGTAGGTTGGCTGTATCCCCAGATACTCGGCGATCTGCAGTTGGGGGAGCCGACCCCAGGCGCCGGAGACGAGCAGGCCGTCCACGTCGGACTTCTCTAGACCGGCGTCGGCGAGCGCCGCGGCAAAGGCCTCGGCCTGGAGCGTCAGCACGGTGGAATCCGAAACGATACCGAGCCTGGATTCGGCGACGCCGGCGATGGCGCATGCTTTCTTAAGACTCACAATCGTCCTCCCACCACGCGCCGTCTCGGAGTTCGATCTCCGTTTGCGCGTCGTCAAGGATTATCGCTAGTCGTTCGCGCATGTCCATGCAAATGGGTGTATGCGGAGGAGGTCTATTCGCCGGCGAGGTTCCGAACAAACTGTTTGGCTTCGGGGTCTCGCTCAGCGAGCGCGGGTATCCACCCCGGATACTGTTGGTCGTGATACTGCCGGTGCTCGCAGATGAGGCGGCCTATTTTCTTGCTGAGTGGTTACGCCGTCTGCGCTCCTGTTCGGCGTTCGTCTATAGTTTTGTCGCGGGCGTTGGCTTCGCGCTGATCCTGCTCCTGCTTCCCCTCGACAGCAGGCCGTTGATCTATTTTCCAATCCAGAAATCCGGTGAATGGCGGCTTGGCGAAGGAAGATTTCGGCTTAGGTTAACGGAAACCTAATAGGAGAACTCGCGATGGCGATGCTGGTTGACGGACAATGGGTCGAGGAAAACGAGGCCAAGAACAAGACCGATAAGTCGGGTGCCTTCAAACGCTCGGACTCGACGTTCCGCAACTGGGTGACCGAGGACGGTTCGCCCGGACCGACGGGGACTGGCGGCTTCATGCCCGAGCCGGGTCGCTATCATCTCTATATCGCCATGAACTGCCCCTGGGCTCACCGCACCCTGCTGACCCGCACCCTCAAGGGCCTCGTAGACATCATCACTCTGGACAAGACGGTGCCGCGTCGCAACGAACAGGGCTGGTACTTCGACGATGACCATGTGGACACGGTGCTGGGCACATCGGCGCTGCACGAGGTCTATACCGCGTCCGACCCGGACGCGACGACCCGGGTAACCGTTCCGGTTTTGTGGGATCGCAAAACCAAGAGCATCGTCAGTAACGAATCCGCCGAGATCATCCGCATGTTCGACGGCCCGTTCGAGGTATTCTCGAACAACGGGCTTGCCCTATATCCCGGCGACCTAGAAGACAAGATCAATTCGTGGAACGATCTCATCTATCACACGATCAACAACGGTGTTTATCGCGCAGGATTTTCGACCGCTCAGGATGCTTATGAGACCGCGGTACGCGATGTCTTTGCTACCCTCGACCGCCTCGAGACACATCTGGAGAACAATCGTTACCTATGCGGCGAACGGTTCACCGAGGCCGACGTCCGGCTGTTTCCGACCTTGATTCGCTTTGACGTTGCATATTACGGCGCGTTCAAGTGCAACCTGCGACGTTTGATCGACTACCCGAACCTCTGGGCCTATACGCGCGAGATCTACCAGATGCCCGGAATCGCAGACACAGTGGACCTCGATGTCTACAAACGGGGTTATTATTCCAGGAGCCCTCAGCGCAATCCTATCGGGATCGTGCCCCTTGGCCCCGCGATTGACCCGGCCGTTCCGCACGGCCGTGGATAGAGCGAGCCGGCCGATTGTTCAGCAGGTGTAGTTTATGCTGCCGTTTATTCCGCCGCCGCGGAGAGACGGTCGAGGCCAGCCTCTAGGTCCGCGATCAGATCATCGGGATGTTCAAGCCCGACATGCAAACGCAGCAAGGTCCCGCTCGCGCTCCACGTGGTCGCCGTGCGGATCGGCTTAGCCGGCAGGATCAGGGATTCATAACCGCCCCAGCTGGCACCCATGGCAAATAGCTCCATCCCGTCGAGCATCGCGGCGAGCGCCGCGTCGTCATGATGCCGGTCGAGCGTCAACCCGAACAGGCCGCACGCCCCCTCAAAGTCCCGTTGCCAAAGCTCATGACCCGGATCCTCGGACAGGGCAGGGAACAGTACGCGGGTGACCTCGGGGCGTGACTGTAGCCATTTGGCAACCTTAAGCGCGTTTTCCTGATGTTGACGCAGGCGTACGGCCATAGTGCGCAGCCCGCGCAGGGCGAGATAGCAATCGTCCGGCGCGGCGTGCTGTCCCCAGTAACGGAAGTTCATGAGGATTTTTTCGTAATGTTCGTCGGAGGTCACAATGATGCCCAGCATCGCATCGGAGTGGCCGACTATATACTTCGTGGCGGCGTGCACCGAAACGTCGACGCCCTTATCGAACGACCGGAAATTCAGGGGCGTACCCCAGGTGTTGTCATTTATGACAACGGCGCCGCGTGCGTGTGCCGCCTCTGAGATGGCCGGGATGTCCTGCACTTCGAAGGTCTGAGAGCCGGGTGCCTCCGTGAGTACGACCTTGGTGTTGTCCTGCAGAAGTTTGGCAATGCCGCTACCGATCAGCGGATCATAGTAGGTGGTCTCCACTCCGTATTTCGCCATCACGTTGTTGCAGAAATTCCGGGTCGGGAAGTAGGCACTGTCGGAGACAAGGATGTGATCGCCGCTCTCGACGAAGGCAGAGATCGCGGTCGTGATCGAAGCAAGGCCGGAGGAGACGGCAATCGCCTTGTCGCCGCCCTCGACGAGAGCGATGGCTTCCTCGAGCGACTTCTGCGTCGGCGTCCCCATGCGACCGTAGGTGATGTCCTTGGTAAAGTCGCGCTTACGCCACTCCGCCAGCGTCGGGCTGGTAACTGTGGATGCGTGGTAGACCGGCGGATTGACGATCCCGAAATTACGCTCCGGGTCGCGCCCGCCGCTGGCCAGCAGCGTTTCGGAGCGAACATTGTCCTTCTTGGTCATGCGCCACCTTTTGCTTTGGGTGTGTCGGCGTTCCCGCCCCATTCTGTCCATGAGCCGTCGTAGAGCGCCCAGTCGTCGCGGCCGATCAGATGCATCCCGAGCCCTAGGATGCAGGCGGTGACTCCTGAGCCGCAGGTGGTCGCGACCGTTCGCGAACCGTCGGCGCCGACACGGTCGAACGCAGTGCGTAGCGTGCTGGCGTCGTAGAAGGCACCGGCCTCGGCGTCTACGATTTCGGCATAAGGTAGGTTCACGGAGCCGGGGATGTGCCCCGGTTCGACGCCCTCTCGGGATTCGGGCGTGCTGCCATCAAACCGGTTTGCGGCCCGCGCGTCGAGGACGAGATCGGATCCGGCGTCGAGATTCGCGATGATCTGTTCGATCGAGCGGAGCTTGTTTGCATCCAACCTCGCGTCGAAGCGGGTAGGAGCAAAGGACGGGACATCGGCGGTGACGGGCCGGCCCTCTGTCTGCCAGTTGCGGAACCCGCCGGTCATCACGGCAACATTTGCGTGCCCAAAGACCCGGAACATCCACCAAACCCGCGGGGCGGAGAACAGGCCGTCGGCGTCATAGACGATAACCCGAGTGTCATTGGAGATGCCCATCGCTCCCACCGCGCTCTCAAAGTCCTCGGCACTGGGGAACATATGCGGTGACGGGGTCGGATTCGGGTCGCAAACGGTTTCGATATCGAAATGCAGCGCACCTGGGATGTGTGCGGCCGCATACTCTGCCCTGGCATCCCGGCCGGTAGCGGCAAGATGGTACGAGCCATCCAGAATGCGTACGTTGCAGTCATCCAGAAGGTCGGCCACCGAGGCGGTTTCGATCAGGGAATCAGCATTCTGGTAGCTCATGGGAAGTTCCCTAATCTGTTGAGTTAGTGTCGTTAAGAATAATCACGACCCGCCGGTTCTGCTTCCCCTTGTTCTCAATTTTGGTCACCGTAACCGGCCCGATCTCGGAAGTGTTCGCCACATGGGTGCCGCCACAGGGTTGCAGGTCCTGGCCCTCGATGCGAATCAGGCGAACCTGACCGGTGCCCGAGGGCGGCTTGACACTCATGGTCTTCACCAGGTCAGGCTGGGCATCGAGCTCGGCATCGGTAATCCAGTCCTGCGCAACCGGGTGATCTCCTGCGATCAGGTCGTTGAGTCGTTCTGTCAAGGCATCCTTGTCGAGGTTGCTCTCGGGAATGGCAAAATCGAGCCGTCCCTTGCCGTCACTCACCTGTCCTCCTGTGACAGGATAGTTAATCACCGCGGAAAGCAAGTGCAGGCACGTGTGGACGCGCATGAGCCTGTAGCGCCGCTCCCAGTCTATCTGGGCAGTGACGGCGGTTCCCGGTTCCAGAGCCGTCTGACCCTCGACGGGCACATGAACGATTATGTCGGGACCGCCGTCTTCCGATCGTCCCTTGACGGCCGTTGCGATTTCGACCGAGTGTCCGTCATTGCTCCGCAATACGCCGGAATCGCCCGGCTGCCCGCCGCCGGTCGGAAAGAAGACGGTCCGGTCGAGGATGATGCCACCGAGATCGTTCAGGGCAACAATGATTGCCTGGCAATTGCTGGCATATGCATTGTCGCTGAAGACAGCTTGCGTCGCGCTGGCGCTCACTTGTCGAGCCATTCCGGGAAGGGCAGACTCTTTTCCTTGAGGAACGCGGCGTTGAATATCTTAGATGCGTAACGATGCGCTCCGTCACAGAGGACCGTGACGATAGTGTGGCCCGGGCCGAGTTCCTTAGCCATGCGGATCGCACCGGCGACGTTGATACCGCTCGACGTACCGAGGCTGAGGCCTTCCTCGCGGATCAGGTTGTACATCACCGGCAGGGCTTCCTCGTCTGGGATCTGGAACGGCATGTCGACCGGTGCTCCCTCTAGATTTGCGGTAATTCGGCCTTGGCCGATGCCCTCGGTGATCGAGGAGCCCTCGGATTTCAGTTCGCCGTTGGCGTAGAAGTTGTAGATCGCGGCTCCCATGGGGTCGGCTAGACCGATCTTCACTTTCGTGGCGCGACTCTTTAAATACATGCCCACGCCGGCCAGCGTACCTCCGGTGCCGACGGCGCAGATGAAACCATCGAGCTTGCCCTCGGTCTGATTCCAGATTTCCGGGCCGGTCGTGTCGAAATGGCCCTGCCTGTTCGCGACATTGTCGAACTGATTGGCCCAGATTGCGCCGGCATCTTCCTTCTCAGCGAGCTCATCGGCGAGCCGACCGGACTGCTTGATGTAGTTGTTCGGGTCCTTGTAGGGGACAGCCGGAACTTCGATGAGCTCGGCGCCTGCGTGGCGCAACGCGTCTTTCTTCTCCCGTGTCTGGGTTTCCGGAATGACGATGACCGTCCGGTAACCCAGCGCATTGGCGACGTGGGCAAGTCCGATTCCGGTGTTGCCGGCGGTGCCTTCGACGATAACGCCGCCGGGCTTCATCAGACCCTTTGCCTCTGCATCCTTGACGATAGCGAGCGCCGCGCGGTCCTTGACGGAGCCGGCGGGGTTGAGAAACTCGGCCTTGCCCAGGATTGTGCATCCCGTCTCTTCGGAGGCCCGGCGTAACTTGATCAGCGGCGTATTGCCGACCGCTTCGATGAAACCGTCGCGAACGTTCATTTCACTGCCTTTTTGTGTGATATCG
>PBPM01000042.1 GCA_002724635.1 Rhodospirillaceae bacterium | reverse complement strand
CGCGGCGTCGATCAGCGACGTGCCCGACGGGTCGTCACTTGCCTGCTCGATGTTCTTGAGGACGCTGCGAAGTTCAAAAAACAGCTTCTTGCGTTTGTGCGACGTGGCGAAGCGCACAATCGACCAGTTGTCTAGCATATAGCGTTGGATTGCCGCGCGGACCCACCAAGTCGCATATGTACCGAAGCGAAAGCCGCGCTCCGGATCAAATTTCTGCGCCGCCTGCAGCAGGCCGAACACGCCCTCCTGAACGAGGTCCTCCCGCGAAAGACCATAGCGGGCGTACTTACCGGCGATCGCGGCCACAAGACGGAGATAAGAAGATACCAGAGTGTCCAATGCCGACTGGTCCTGTTCGACGCGCCAAGCGCGGGCTAGTTCCGCCTCGTCTTCGCGCGACAGGATGTCTCCGGCAAAGACATCGCGGAGGATGGTATCGGTGTTGAACCTGGTTTGATTCATGAGGCTCTCCCAGACCTGCTGTTCGTCCTCTTGAGTACGCACGCAGACGGCAGGCGGATTAATCTCGCACCGAAGCCAGAGTCAGGCCGGCACTCGAGCCCCATCCCAAGCGAATAAGCCGCCCGTCTCGGCCGCCGTGAGACCATCCAGCACGTTCAGCAAATGCGCGGCGGCGACCTCCGGCGGGAAAAGGCTGTCCGCCGGCACATTGCCCTGAAAAGGGGCCGACAAAGCCGTATCGACCGTACCCGGATGCAAGCCGACACAGAGCGCCAGAGGCCAGCGCCGCGCGAGCTCTATCGATAGGCCGCGGATGAGCATGTTCAAGGCCGCCTTCGACGCGCGATACGCATACCAACCGCCGAGATCATTTTCGGAGATGCTTCCCACTCGAGCCGAAAGGGCAGCAAAAGCGGCCTTCCGATCCCGTACCAGCAATGGCAGAAAATGCTTTGCGACGAGCGCGGGCCCAGCCGCATTCACGCGAAACGCGAGTGCAAAATTCTCTTGGTTAAGTGCTCGCCAGCTTTTCTCGGGCTGAAAATTACCGCCGTCATGCAGTATACCCGTGGTCACAATAACGAGGTTGAGGAAACTCACCTGAGTCCGAATGGTCTCCGCCGCCGCGGCGACAGAGGCCTCCGAGGTCACGTCAAGATACAGGTACGTTCCCTCGCCCCCCGGTTCGCGTGACAGCGCGTAAAGCCTCTCGACGCATTGAAGTTCCGCCAGTCGCGCGCAAAGTGCCCCCCCGATGCCGCCGGTCGCTCCTATGACCGCTACGCTAAGGCCGGACCCATAAGTGTTCAGCATGCGATCAACACCGAGCGCCCTGCCAACACAAAAACCAGCGTGCCAACGTCTCGTCACGCCCCCCAGACATCATCATACCGCGCCGTTCCATCCGCCTTTGGATAGCTGCGATAAGAGGTCCGCTTCGCGGCCGAGTGGAACGTTGCCCCAGTCAAGGCGACTCCAAGGGCCACCAGAACATGAGCAAATAGCAATTCCCCATACCAGAACCATGCCCCGGCAGCCGTACAGAAAATTGTGGTCCACATAGAGCTGAGCACAACCATGATCTGAAAACGTTGCGCGCGCGGCAGATTGTTGAGCGGATTGCGGTCGGAATCCATGACCGCTCGGTAAATTTCAAACATTTTCTGCTCCTTCAAATAACCGTTCTTACGCGGCAATCATGAAGCTAGATCATGGCGCCTCTACGCACATGCAAGTCTCACTCACGAGCTATGCATGTCACGCGCATCCGGGGCGGTGCCGGCGGCGTACCCATGTCAGAACAAACTCAAAAGGAGCTTCTCAATGTTTGAATTTCTATGCCGCATGGGCCAAAAGATCTACGAAAGCCGCAGTGCCTCAGATTGGATCCGCGACGCAAACTAACGGCGCGGCAAAATCCAACTCTCCCAATGCCCGGCCCTGAGGCCGGGCGTTTAATTTCCCGACTCTCAGTCGTCCGACGCAAGAATTTCCGCGATTGCGACATGGCGCCCTTCAGCCACCGACTTGATACCCGCCTTAACCACAGCCAGCGAGGTCATGGCGCTCTCACCGCCGACCTCGGGCTCAACCCCGCCGGAAATCGCGTCTGCCCACTCAATCAGCTGCTCGGCGATGGCGTCGTTCTTGTCGAGCGTCACTGGGGTCTGGTTCGTGTTTCCTTGGTTGAGGAACCGAAGCCCGTCGAACAGGTTGTAATATGCGCTCATCTTTTTGCCATAAATGTTCATGGTGTAATACTCGGACGCAGACGCGTAGCTGGTAGACAGGGTTGAGACCGCGCCGTTCTTGTGCTTCATCATCAGAGATCCCACATCCGGGTTATCGCCAGGAAGAACCAGCTGAGAGGCCATGCCCGACACGGTCTCGATCGGCCCTAGCAGCATTGTAAGAACGTCAACATAGTGGAGCCCAATCTGAAGCATCACACCACCTGGCATGCCCTCCGCGGTGTAGCGCCAGTGGCCGAGCTCGAACTTACCGGCCCGGTCGCGGCTGATGTTCGCCTCGGCCTGTACCAGAGTGCCGAAATCACCCGCCGCGATCCTGTCTTGGATCCAGCGGAAGTGACTCTCGCGCCGGCGCTGATAACCGACCGACAAAACCACGCCTGCATTCGCGCAGACTCTGGTGATCGCGCGCGCCTCGCCGATGGTGTTAGCCACGGGTTTGTCGAGAAACACATGCTTACCAGCCTCGGCGGCCGCAGCCGTTGTCTCCAGATGTACATGGTTCGGCGTCGTGTTGATGATCGCATCGATCGAATCATCGTTCAGAATCTCGTCTAGTCTCGCCGCTGATTCGCAATTGTACTTCTCGGCGAACGCAGTGCGCTTGTCTTCCGAACGAGTAAAACAGGACACAACCTCTATACGACCGTCTGTGCGGCCGACCGCATCGGCTAGGACGTCGGACCACCAGCCGAGGCCAACCGAAGCAACGCGAAGGGGGTTACTACTCATGAGGAATTCTCCGTGGGGGGCGGCAGCGGCGCCTTCGGGCGGAGCCGGGCCGCACGCAGCGACCAGATGATGGACAGCGCTGACAGCGCGAGGAAGGTTACGGCGATCGGCGAGGAAAAGAAGATTGCGATATCGCCTTGGGACGAGGTCAGCGCGACGCGCAAATTTTCCTCAAGCGGCACGCCTAGGACGAGCGCCAGCAGCAGCGGTACCACTGGCATATTGAGCCACCGCATCGCGAGACCCACAAGCCCAAAGAACAGCATCACGTAGACATCGAAGAAGTTGTTACGCAGTGCGAAGGCACCGATCACGCACAGGACGGCGACGGAGGGCATCAGGATCGCGCGCGGGGTGGCCAGCAGCTTGACCAGAACTCGTAGCGCCGTCAGGGCGATGATGAAGTTGAAGATGTTAGCCCAGAAGAACGAGAAGATCAGGCCGAAGGCGAAGTCACCGCGCTCGGTGAACATCAGGGGCCCCGGGGCGAGCCCATGGATGATCAGCGCGCCGATCAGGATCGCCGTCACCGGGTCGCCGGGTATACCAAGAGTCATCATCGGGATCAGCGCGCCGCCGGTCACCGCATTGTTCGCCGATTCCGGCGCCGCCACACCCTCGACAGAGCCAGTGCCGAAATCCTCACCGCGCTTCGATACGCGCTGGGCATAGTCATAGCTGATAAAGGCAGCGATGGGCCCACCGGCCCCCGGGAGTATCCCGAGAAACGCACCGGTCAGCGAACCGATGGTGACCGGCATACGGATCGAACGCAGATCCGCCACGCGCGGCAGCACGGATTTGAGTTTCGTCTGAATTTGCTTCGCGCCTCCGCCGGCATCGGCCAAGTTACTGACGAGCTGCGGGATCGCAAACAGCCCGATCATGGCGGTAAGAAAGTGGATGCCGCCGATCAGGTTCACCTCGCCGAAGGTGAAGCGCTGGGTGCCCATAACCGGATCTTGGCCGATGGTTACGATGGCCAGCCCTATAACCCCCGACAGCAATCCCTTGACCAGCGACTGGGCGGCGAAACTGCAGATGATGGTGATGCCAAAGAACACCAGCGCAAACATATCCTCGGTGCGGAAACTGAGCGCCACCTCGGCCAGTAACGGCGCAATAAACAACAGACAGAAGAAGCTGACGATCCCGCCAACGAAGCTCGAGGTGATGGCGATACCGAGTGCCCTGCCCGCCTCACCGCGTGCCGACATGGGATAGCCATCGAGCGCTGTCGCCGAGGCCGAGGGCGTGCCGGGTATGTTCAGAAGCACAGCCGAGAAACTTCCCCCCGTCATGCCGCCCACATAGAGGCCGAGCAACAGCGCGATGGAGATATCGGCCGGCAGGACGAAGGTAACCGGCAGCAGAACTATGATCCCAGTGGATATCGTCATGCCGGGAATCATCCCGACCGTCAGGCCGATAAAGACCCCGACCGCCGTCGTCAGCAGGACCAGGAAGCCCGAGGCCTGAGCAATACCCGCGAAGACATCCGGGCTCATGGCACGATGCCCTTGAGCAGTCCGGTCGGGAGAAATACGCCGAAGCCATGACGAAACAGTAGATACAAGGAGGCGGTAGCAAGCATTGCGCTCGCGGCGACCCGCAGTACCCGAGTTTCGCCAAACAGGACCATCAACGCAGCAAAAAAGGGAATAGTCGCTAAGATGAAGCCGGCGCCGGGCAGAACCATGAGATAGGCGAAGAACACGCCGAGCGCCCAGGCGGCGCGTTGGCGGCTGCCGGTTTGCGCAGGCGCAGGTCCATCGACCGTCGCCAGCCCCTGCACCAGAAGTGCCGCCGACAGCGCGAGAATCACGATCGTATTGATCCAGGGAAAGAAGGGCGGCCCCGGCGTATCCGGCAGACTTCGCGCAGGCAACTGCGAGGTCAGAACGCCGTATCCAGCTCCTATCGCAAGCAGCACCAGTGCGGCAATTATATTTCGACGACGCATTAGATTCGCAGAACCTTCAGGGTGTCCGATACCGGACGCGCCCGGTACCGGTGATTGACGAGGCCCGCCCGGACATAATCTCCGAGGCGGGCCCGTGCGATCAGTTGGTCTTTAGAAGACCCGCGCTGGCGAAGATCGCCTTCACTTTGGCATTTTCTTCAACGAGCATTGCCTCAAACGCCTCGTGATCCATTGGAGCCACAGTAAAGCCCTTGTCCGCCGCGAGCTTCTTAAACTCGGGCGAGTTCGCCGCCTTGGCCATTGCGTCGGCCAGCTTAGCCTTGATGTCACCCGGCGTGTTCGGCGCAACGGACAGGCCACGGAACAGGTCGAGAGCAACGTCATAGCCCTCTTCCTTCGCTGTGGGTACGTCGGGGAACACAGCGCTCCGCTTGGCTGTCGGCATCAACAAGATCTTCAACTTACCCGCCTTGGTCAGGTTCACGGCGCCGGTCAACGGCGCGATCATCGCGTCGGCCTCGCCGTTCAGAACCGACTTGTTGCGGCCCTTGATGCCCTTGGGCAGATGCACAACCTTGCAGCCGGCCGCATCCATCAGCTGAATCGCGGCGGCGTGGGTAGCGCTGCCGGTGCCAGAGTTTGCGACCTTCAGGGTGCCCGGCGCAGCCTTACAGTCGGCCACAAACTCGGCAAACGTGTTCCACTTAGAATCACCTTTGACCGCAAAGGGCTGTGGCTGGAACTCGACCCGGCCAACATGGTCCATCGCGTCATACGCAAAGTCCGTGTTGCCCAAGTTGGTCGTTGTCAGCACCGAGGTTGAGTTCCAGCCGACCGTTTGTCCGTTAGGCTTGGAATTCTTTATGTAGGTATATGTCACGGCGCCGCCACCACCCGGACGATTCACCGGCGTGAACGGCACGCCCAGCAGCTCGCCCATCTTCTTGGCAAGTAACCGACCCTCTATGTCCGCGCCGCCGCCGGCACCGAACGGAATTACGAACTCGACAGGCCCGTCGGGGAACGCCTGAGCGGGCGCGGCCGCCGCGGAAAGGCCAAGCGCCACGGCACCGACTATCATGGTACGAAGCATGTTCATATTTAGAATCCTCCCAGATTCGATTGTGAAACCCTCATTATACTTGCTTAACCCTCAAGCCCGACAGCCGCCAGGGCTGCCGCGGCGATATCTGCGTCCTGCTGCCAATCGCCACCGCTGACGCCGATGCCGCCTAGGCACTCGCCGTCAACGATGATCGGGTACCCCCCTTCCATGGCAGTCCAGCGCTCGGGGCCGGCCGCCAACGTCAGGCCGATGGCATGCAGCGTGTCCAAGTCCTGCCCCTGAGCACCTTCGGTTGTCGTGATGCGCTTGTTGGACGCGGCGGTCACCGCCTTCACGGTCGATGAGTGTACCGTGTGAAACCGGCCGCCATCCATGCGCTCGAGCACTAGCGGATGTCCGCCCGCATCGACGACGACGACGGTCGCGGCGATGCCAAACTCCTCGGCCTTGTTGATGGCCGCAACAAGCATCTGTTTAGCGCCAGCATTGGTCAGGCGCTTTGTTTCTGCAAATGACATTTCGTTTGTCCCCTAGATAATGCGCCGCAGCACACGATACCGGCTAAATTGATCTTGTTCTCTTGTGTGTCTTTCAGCCCAAGACGATCACAAGCTTATGGCCGCCGCTCACAACCAGGCAAGCGTCTATGCTCGCATCAAATTCATTCCGTATCTGCAAAGGTGAAGGCCTATGGCATCCCGCCCTACTGCGCATCCGAATGCGCGTGGATGAAGCTGCGCGCCCGGTCGATCGTGCGCGCCTTCAGCCTGGGCGGCTCGGTCCAGAGATAGATGGTGATCTCCGAATCTGGCGCCAGTGACGCTACATCGATCGACGACCGCAGCGGGTCGGCGGGCACGTCATCCGGCAGCACCAAGATCAGTGCAAGGTTCATTTTTTCATGGGCCAAGCCTACAGATACGGGCAAAAAGCTGGCGAGCGTTTCAGCCAGCAAACGTCCGCTGTACGTCCTTGGGGGCCTTAAACGAATAGTGGCCCCAGCGGGTTTTGACTAACCCATTGAGGCCACTGGATAAACTGGAGCGGGAAACGAGATTCGAACTCGCGACCCTCACGTTGGCAACGTGATGCTCTACCACTGAGCTATTCCCGCATAGCGAAACCGGACATAACCGCAACCAGCATATCATTTCAAGTGCCGATCAAACGGAGACGTTCGATTCTCTTTCGCGCGGGTGCAGCCGCCGAGCCGCTACCGCTGCCGGGCCAAACCCGCTATACCCCCAGCATGACCAGCGATCAGGACATCGAAGCGCCCCTGCTGGCGCGCCTTAGCGAGTTGGGCATCGCCATCGAGACCCATCGCCACCCGCCCTTACACACTGTGGCGGATTCTCGCGAAATGCTCGGTGCCCTGCCCGGTGCGCACATCAAAAACCTGTTCCTGCGCGACAAGAAACGCCGCCAATGGCTGGTGACGACGCGCGAGGACAACGCGGTCGATCTCAAGGCCCTGCGTCACATGCTGGGGGCGAGCGGCAACCTGAGCTTCGGTAGTGCCGAGTTGCTGAAAGCCTCGCTGGGGGTGTTTCCCGGTTCGGTCACACCCTTCGCGGTAATGAACGACACCGACGGCTTGGTGACAATGGTGCTCGACCAGGCAGTGCTGGACCGCGAGTTGATCAACGCCCACCCGCTGCACAACGAGGCCACATCAGCAATCGCCCGGGACGACCTGTTGCGCTTTCTAGAGTCCTGCGGACACCCGCCCGTGCTTATCAATCTAGACTGACTCGCACGGCCCTAGACCAGCGGCTCGTATTGGGGCTTGATAGCGGGCGATCAAGTCTCCATCTTCTGGCCTAAAGGCCCCTTCAATCAGAACAGAGATTCCACGATGAATCCGACCCAGACCGACCCCAATGCGATGCCCGGCGCTAGCGCAACCCTTGAAATAGGTGGCACGGATCCGGCCGGCACATCCGCCGTGGTCATGGATACCGACCAGAACAGTTTCGTGCGCGACGTGATTCAGGCCTCGCGCGAGTTCCTTGTCATCGTCGATTTCTGGGCAAGCTGGTGCGGGCCGTGCAAGCAGCTGACCCCTATCCTCGAGAAGGTGGTGACCGAGGCCGGCGGCGCGGTGCGGCTCGTCAAGGTCGACATCGACCGAGCACCGGACATCTCCGCCCAGTTACAGGTCAAGTCGATCCCGACCGTCTATGCCTTCCGCGACGGCCAGCCCGTCGACGGCTTCCAGGGGGCACTGCCCGAGAGCCAGGTCAAGGCGTGGGTGGACCAGCTGGTTAAAGCGCATGGCGGCGCAGGCGCCACCGGGCCGTCTCCTCTCGACGAGGCACTCGACGCTGCCGATGCGGCGATAGAAGGTGGCGACATCTCCAGCGCCGGCGCGCTTTATGCGCAGATCCTGAACCAAGATCCTGAGAATCTCCGCGCGCTGGCCGGAATGGCGCGATCCTATGTAAAAGGTGGTGCAATCGACAAAGCACGCGAGCTGATCGAGGCGGCGAGCGACGAGGCGCGCGCGAGCGACGACCTCAAAGGCGTAATCTCGGCCATCGAATTGGCAGACGCCGGCGCGGCGAAGGCGGGCGAGATCGACGCACTGCGTGCCCGAGCCAAGGCGGATCCGAGTGACTATCAGGCCGGGTTCGATTTCGCGGTCGCCGCATTCGCTGCGGGGGATCCCGAAGCCGCCATCGAGGCACTACTTGAAATCATCCGTCGGAACCGCGAGTGGAACGAGGACGCCGCACGCACTGAGCTGTTAAAGATCTTCGATGCTCTGGGTCCGACCGATGACTTCACCGTCGCCGGCAGGCGCAAGCTCTCCTCAATCCTGTTTTCATGACCGCGGGTACCCCGGACATGCACATGGATTCGCCGCACGGCGCGCTGCCCAGTGAACTGGTCCTGTTTCCCTTGAATGGCGTTCTTATGCTGCCGCGCGGCACCATGCCGCTGAACGTATTCGAGCCGCGCTACCTAGCGATGGTCGACGCCGCCCTGACGGGCCCGCGAATGATAGGAATCATTCAGCCCGCGGCTGACGGCGCCGTCGGCCTGAGCGCCCCGGACGGCACCAACTTGTTCCGCACTGGCTGCGCGGGTCGAATCACGGGTTTTCAGGAGACCGAGGACGGGCGCTACCTAATCGAGCTGCGCGGCATCTGCCGGTTCGACGTCGCCGCGGAGCTACCGCTGCGCGACGGCTATCGGGCCGTACAACCTGACTTCGCTCCGTATTTGGCCGATCTCGAGCCTGACAGCAGTGCGGTGACCGAACGCGACCGCCTCCTGAGCGGCCTGAAAGCCTACTTCGAGCAGCGGGGGATCGGCGCGGACTGGGACGCGCTGGTGAAGACCCCGGACGAACGGCTGGTCACGACTATCTCGATGGTCTGCCCGTTCGACCCCGCCGAGAAGCAGGTACTGCTCGAGGCTGACAACATGGCCCAGCGTTCAAAGCTTCTGATCGGCTTCGTAGAGGCTTCCTTGCGCGCCGATGGCGACAACCGCATTAATGCGCTCAATTGAGGAGACGTCATGGCTGACAGCATTAAGGATTCGGCTCAGGTCGACCCCAAGCTTCTGGAAATTCTTGTCTGCCCTGTCACCAAGGGGCCGCTCGAGTATGACGCGTATGCTCAGGAACTAGTCAGCAAGCAGGCGGGGCTAGCCTACCCTATCCGCGATGGCATCCCGATCATGCTGGCCGACGAGGCCCGCCAGCTTGACGCCAGCTAAAACGGGCTCGACATGAACGATCCTTGGCCGACCAAACTTCAGTATAGTAAGGCGTCGAAGGCACTCACCGTCGCCTTCGACGACGGCGCCTCCTTCAAACTTCCGGCAGAATACATGCGGGTCTACAGCCCATCAGCCGAGGTCCGCGGCCACGTCGCCGACGAACGTCAGATCGTCACGGGCCGACGCCATGTCGGCATCATGAAGATCGAACCCGTCGGCAACTATGCGGTGCAGCTCCACTTCGACGACCTACACGACACGGGCCTGTTCACCTGGGCCTACCTTCGGGAGTTGGGCGAGAAACAAAGCGAATTGTGGGCGCAGTACGAGCGCGACCTCGCGGACCGCGGCCTCTCTCGCGACCCCTGAACCGCCTACCTAGAGCGCCTCGCCGCGCACCAGCCGCGGAAGGTCGCCAACCAAGCCCATGGCATGTCGCATGGAGAATCTTCGCGCGGCGGGGGTCGCATTAACGACACCCATGCCAAGGTCGCGCGCAACGCGCACCGGCGCAATGTCGTTGGAGAACAGCCGGGTCAGGTTGTCGGTGACGACCGCCAGCAGCATGTTGTCGAAGCGACGCCAACGCTCATAGTCCGCCAGAATGTCCGGGTCACCGATGTCGCGGCCGAGCCGCCTCGCGTCCACTATCACCTCGGCCAGCGCCGCCACGTCGCGGATGCCCATGTTAAGCCCCTGACCGGCGATCGGATGGATCGCGTGGGCGGCGTCGCCTACAAGGGCCAGACGTTGGTCGATATAACGGATCGCATGGCTAAGGCCGAGCGGGTGCACCCAGCGCGGCCCAGCCAGAGCGATATCACCCAGAAATCCGCCAATCCTTTGCGCCAGCTCGGCGGTGAATGAATCGTCGTCAAAGTCCCGGATAGCCGGCACCAGATTGTTGCCCTCGCTCCACACAATGGAGCTTGCGTGGCGGAGTGGTCCCGCCGGGCCCGCGACCGGCTCCTCGAGGTCGTGCAGCGGCAGGATCGCGAACGGACCGCCGGGCAGAAACCGCTCATGGGCAATGTTCCCGTGCGGGCGTTCGTGGGCGATGGCGCACACGAAACTCGACTGGTCATAGCGCCACTCCGCGGCCGGAATGCCGGCCGCCCGGCGATATCCTGATCCCCGGCCGTCGCAGGCTAGGATCACCCTGGCGCGGATGGCCCGGCCGTCGTCGAGGGCGATCGTCGCGCCGCCCCGGTCACGGGTCGTAACCTCGATATTGGCCGGGGCATAGATGGCGATCCGCGGCGATGCAGCCGCTTTTTCTAAAAGCGAGCCGCGGATGTCACGGTTCTCAAGGATGTGACCCAGCGGATCTGCGCCGACTTCGGCATGGTCAAAGTGCAGGAACATCAGCGCGTCGCCGTCGCTCACCCGAATCGTATCGATCGGGCAAGCCCTCGGCGCGAGGTCGCGCCAGAGCCCGATCCCATCCAGCACGCGGGCGCTGGCCGCCGCGACCGCCGAAGTCCGACCATCGAACGCTGCGTCGGTGAAGGACGCCGGATCGGTGCGGTCGATTACGGCGACTTCGATTCCTGCACAAGCCAGCGCTTGAGCGAGGGTCAGCCCGACCATCCCGGCCCCGACGATCACCGCCTCAACAGTCTGGGTATCGGGAATCGTTGGCCTCATGCTTAGAACTTGGCGCGCGATCGGCGGGAAGTCTAGGCCGGCGCGGTTGGCTTGACTGCGGCACCTCCGCACAAACCGAGTGCATAAATATTAGACATTGAATTAAAAATGCACAAAAAGTAGGCGTCTTTATGTGACGACCGACACCCGTAGATTTACAACTATCTGTTTTCAAATGGTTTTTTGAAACCCCGGTCTGGCACGCGTCTTGAAATACGGGTCCCGAGAACCGCGGTCGGATGGTCGGCCGTGGCCACTGGCTCGGTAGAAGGGGGCTTTTCATGAAACTGGTAATGGCGGTGATCAAGCCGTTCAAACTGGATGAGGTACGCGAGGCACTAACCGAACTGGGGGTCCAGGGCCTGACCGTAACCGAGGTTAAGGGATACGGGCGCCAGAAGGGGCAGACGGAGATCTACCGCGGCGCAGAGTACGCCGTGAGCTTCCTGCCCAAAGTGAAAGTTGAAGTCGCGATTGACGACGAGCAAACCGACGGTGTCGTCGAGGCCGTTGCGAAAGCGGCCAACACCGGCCGCATCGGCGACGGGAAGATCTTTGTCGTGGACGTCGCAAGCGCCATGCGTATTCGCACGGGCGAGACCGGCGCAGAAGCACTTTAGGAACAAGGAGTAAGCAACAAATGTTTCGAGTGACCACCAAAACTGCGGCCGGTATCGGCGCGGCGAGCGCCGCGCTCCTAGCCGCGCCGCCGGCCATGGCGGCCGTTGAGGCCGAGACCGGATATGTGTTTAACACCTTCTCGTTCCTGTTCTCAGGCGCCCTGGTCATGTGGATGGCCGCGGGCTTCGCGATGCTGGAATCGGGCCTGGTGCGGACCAAGAACACCGCCACCATTTGCCTCAAGAACATCGCGCTCTATTCGATCGCAGGCATTCTCTACTACTTGATCGGCTATAACCTAATGTATGTGGACGTCGGCGGGTTCATGGGGTCAATTTCTTTACTCTACAACCCGTCGGACGCCGAACTCACGCTGCTCGGGGCCGAGGAAGCCACCGACGCCATGGTCGCGGCGGTGGTCGATAACGGCTATTCGGTAGGTTCCGACTGGTTCTTCCAGATGGTCTTTGTCGCCACCGCAGCCTCGATCGTCTCTGGCACCGTCGCCGAGCGCATCAAGCTTTGGCCATTTCTGATCTTCGTGGTCGTCCTGACCGCAATCATCTACCCGATCCAGGGCTCCTGGACCTGGGGTGGTGGTTGGCTCTCCGAGATGGGCTTCTCGGACTTCGCGGGCTCAACCATCGTCCACTCCGTGGGCGGCTGGGCCGCGCTAACCGGCGCGATTATCCTCGGCGCACGAAAGGGGAAGTACGGCCCGAACGGCCAAGTAAATCCGATTCCGGGCGCAAATCTGCCGCTCGCAACCCTCGGAACCTTCATCTTGTGGCTCGGCTGGTTTGGCTTCAACGGCGGCTCTCAGCTTGCGCTGGGGTCAGCGGCGGACGCCACCTGGATGGGCATCGTCTTCACCAACACGAACCTCGCGGCAGCGGGCGGCGTTGTGGCAGCGATGCTCATGACTCAGATCATGTACAAGAAGGTCGACCTTACTATGGCGCTCAACGGCGCGATCGCCGGCCTCGTGTCCATCACGGCGGGCCCGGACCTGACCAACCACTTTATGTCGATCGTCGTCGGCGCCATCGGCGGCGTGCTAGTAGTCATTGCTATCCCGATGCTCGACAAGCTGAAGATCGACGACGTGGTTGGGGCAATCTCAGCCCATCTGGTGGCCGGTATCTGGGGCACGCTAGCCGTTGGCATCTTCGGCGGCGGCGACCTGATAGTGCAAATCATCGGCATCGTGGCGATCGGTATCTTCGTCGTGATCACGAGCTCGATCGTCTGGCTGGCCCTCAAATACACGATGGGGATCCGGGCCAGCGAGGAAGAAGAGTCCCTCGGCCTAGACTCCGCCGAGTTGGGCCTCGAAGCCTATCCCGAATTTGGACGCGGATCGCAGCGCGCCTAATCCCCTTGGACCTCCCAAGCGACTTGGGCCCGGCGGCACGATCGCCGGGCCCATTTTTTATCAGGAACTAACAAGAATCATCAAAAACAGGCTTAAAACGACGAATTTTGATATTTTCAGACGATTTTTCTTCAGAAACCAGTTTTACATGCTCGATCCATACCTAATTGCTCCTACCAGCGCCGTATTTTCTTGAGTCAACTGTTAGCACCTAGATACAAGTATATGGTTCTGATAGAATTTTATGAATCCAGAATTTGGTCCGAGTCGCAAACACGCACCTGGCATGCACAACGACGTACTCGATTCATTAACGGATTATCCGTTCGACCGCTTGCGTGCGCTCCTCGGCGACATGACGCCGCCGGAAGGCTGGGCGCCAATCCACATGCAGATCGGCGAACCGAAGCATCCCGCGCCGGGCTTCATCGCGCCGCTCCTAACCCGGGACATGTCCGAGTGGGGACGCTACCCGCCGCCAAACGGTCTCGCCGATCTACGCGAAGCGATCGCCGACTGGCTCACCGCCCGCTATGACCTGCCGGCGGGCATGGTCGACCCCACCCGCCACATCGCCATCGTCGCGGGCACCCGCGAGGCACTGTTCATGGCGGCCCTGCTGGCCGTGCCCGGCGCGAAGAACGGCACCCGCCCTGCCGTGCTCATGCCCAACCCCTTCTACCAAGTCTATGTGGGCGCTACAGCACTCGCCGGCGGCGAGGCGGTCTACGTGCCGGCGGGCCCGGAGACCAGATTCCAGCCCGATTTAGCTGCCGTAGCCGATAGCGACCTCAACCGCACGGCACTCGCCTATTTGAACACGCCGGCCAACCCGCAAGGTTCCGTCGCCAGCCTCGCTCAGCTGAAGGCCGCAGTCAGCCTAGCGCGCGAACGCGACTTCGTGCTAGCCGTCGACGAATGCTATTCGGAGATCTACACCGGCGACAAGCCGCCAGGCCTGTTCGACGCGTGCCGCGAACTCGGGGGCGCCGATCCATTCCAAAATACGCTTGTATTTCACAGTCTGAGCAAGCGCTCCAATATGCCGGGCCTGCGGTCTGGCTTCGTCGCCGGCGACTCAGAGCTGATCCGGCGCCTCCTGCGCCTGCGTCAGTATGGTGGCGCCCAGGTGCCCCTACCCATCATGAATGCTTCCGCCGCGCTGTGGCGCGACGAGGCCCACGTCATGGCCAGCCGCGACCTCTATCGCCAGAAATTCGACCTCGCCCTCGACATGCTCGATGGCGCGTTCGGCGCGACCCGGCCAGGTGGCGGCTTCTACCTCTGGCTAGATGTCGGCGACAGCGAGACGGCGGCGAAGAGACTGTGGGCCGAGGCCGGGCTTCGAGTGCTACCCGGCGCCTATCTGGCCCGCGACAATGACAACGGCACCAACCCCGGGGCGGCCTATATCCGGCTCGCTCTGGTCCACGACCTCGACACTACCCGGGAGGCGATGAACCGCCTCCTCAACACCCTCGGCATCCAAGGCCGTACGGCCTGACGGTGCGAACGCAAGAGAAAGAAGACAATCATGGTCGCAAAAGCACAATCGGGACGCGGGATCGCCCGCGGTATCGCGGGAAAACTAGCCGTCCTGCCCGAGCCGGTCCGCCTGTTCGCCCGACGCCGTGCCTTCGAGCTCGCCGGCGCAGCCTTCATCGCCAGCGCCGCAGCACTGGCAGTCGCGCTTGTCAGCTATGATAGTCTCGACAAGTCACTCAATAACGCCACCGGTAGCACCCCCGCTAACCTTCTCGGGTACACCGGCGCCACCATCGCCGATCTGGGGCTCCAGTCCTTTGGCATCGTCGTCATTCTGCCGGTGTTGGCGCTGCTCGCATGGGGCACGCGGCTAGTGCGCCACACCCCGGTCCCGCGCTTCGGCTTACGGGTACTCAACCTGCTGCTTGCAATCTGCGCGCTGGCGTTTGCCCTGCACAATGCCCCGGTCGCGCCCGGCTGGCCAATCCGTGCCGGGCTCGGCGGCACCTTCGGCGACCTGACCTTCCCGTTCGCCGCCAGCTGGCTCGCCGGTTTCGGCGTACCGACCGTCGCGCCGGCCATCGCGGCCGGGCTAGCTGCGCTCCTGCTACTGTTCTCCGCCCTCGGTCTCAGCCGTGACGAGTGGCGGACAGTTGGTACAGGTATGGCTCTAGGGCTTGGTAACTCTAAACTTGCAGATACAAATTTATTTTTAGCTTCTTCTCCAAGCAATCTATCAGCAGTAATTCTAGGAGTGTCTTTGCCTGCTACTATTTCTTCTACTTCTGCTAAAGATAAACCTGACACTCCAAATGAAGATGCATATTGGTTTACTGCATCAAATATTTCTTTTGCAGT
>PBPM01000041.1 GCA_002724635.1 Rhodospirillaceae bacterium | reverse complement strand
GCGAACTTACAGAGCGCTATCAGATCCCGGTCATTGAAGGCGTGGGCGCGGGGGTAAAGCTAATAGAAGGTTTGGCTACACTTAACTTACGAAACTCGATACGGGGTGGCTATGCACCGCCAAGAGATAAGACTTACTCCGGCCACCTAGCCCGCTATTCGCCTTCCAGCCTTTCCTAGCAATGAAAAGCATACAAACGAGATTAAAATATTTAGTTCGTGATAACTTTTCATAAACGATTCCAAATTCGTAAACAGTCAACATAGGAGTAATTATGAAGAACTACATCGCTATTCATACATTCAAATCTGAAGCATTGAGAGTTACTTATTTAGACACTGTATCTCAATTATCACCAGAGGACGTAGTTGCAGCGGTTACTGGACCTAAAGCGGTGTGCCAAATGACCTGGATGGGTATAGACGGAACCGACAATGCTTTCTGCTTCTGGAAAGCAGAGAGCCCCGATGCAATTATCGAACAACTTGGCGATATGAATAATTTTTTTGATACATCTTGCCATGAAATGATGGATGATTACTTTGATTTTTCTATGATGCGTTCATAATAAAATTTATTATCGCTTTTTGTATTGTAATTAATAAACTTGGAGTAATAAAAATGCTTTTCACACTCGCTTGGTCCCACACCCCTGAGGCACGGAACGCGACTATTACAAAGTTCATGGAAACAGGCGGCATGCCCCCCGAGGGCGTACAAATGCTCTCCAGATATCACAATGTTGACGGGACTGGAGGCTTTGCAATCTGCGAAACCGATAATACAAGCGCTTTGGCCAATTGGGCGTTGGACTGGAATGGTCTAATCGAAATTAAAATCACTGCCATCATGGATGATGACACCATCGGCAGCGTTTTAGGGCAAAGAGCCGAGGCCGGTGATTTTAAATAATATGAGCTGCATCAACTAGGTATGTGTGTGCTGGCTTCACGCCCATAAAACTCCTAAGCAGCTAGGCTGTCACAACACCATGGTCTTCAATAATCACCGACCAAACCTTCCCATTAGATGAGCCCAGTAGCCACCACTAGTGGTTACAAAGATCAAGTTGATCTCTGGGCTCGAAGGCGAATTAGATCCTGATAAAATCTATTTCGCTTAAGCGTCTCCTCGCTAGTCCCATTCGCCTACGAGACTGTGTCGATATAGTCACCATTCTCGGATCAGTGCAGGCGAAACGCTGACGGCATACCCTACTAAAAGAGGATTCTACCAAGGTGAGTAACCGTGAAGACCTGCTCATAATTCGCGATTTAGTCGAAAACTGGGTCGTGTGGCGCGACGCTGGATTTTGGGACCGGTTTCGCACCGTCTGGCATGACGACGGGGTGATGGTCGCCACCTGGAACCAAAGCTCGGCTGACGAGTTCATCGCCAAGAGCCGAGCAGGGTTCGAGAATGGCGTCAATGTACACCATTTCTTGGGCGGCACCGCGATCGACCTAGCCGGTGATAGGGCTATCTCAATAACGAAAATGACTATCACCCAGCGGGCACCAGTCCATGACGTGCTGGTCGATGTGGTCTGCACCGGACGCTTCTACGATTTCTTCGAACGCCGCGCCGGGCGCTGGGGCCTCGTGCTGCGGCAGCCGATCTACGAGAAAGACCGCATGGATCCCGTCGACCCCGCGGCACGGCTCGAACTCGATCCGGCGGTACTCGAAAGTTATCCAAAGGGATATCGACACCTCGCCTATCTGCAGTCGCACAGCGGCATGGACGTGAAGCGTGATATGCCTGGTCTGTGCGGCCCTGCGATCGAGGCACTTTATGCGCGTGGTCAGGCATGGCTGGACGGTGCCGACTCGCCGTTTTGATCGATAGGCATTAGTCTTTGCGCATTCCGCGGGAGGAGTTTTAATATGCAGTTCGGTATTGGCCAATCGGTCCGTCGAAAAGAAGACCCGAAATTTCTGACCGGCCGCGGCCGTTATGTCTCTGACCTGGTACTACCGCGCCAGTCTTATGCCGTGTTTGTCTACTCGCCCCACGCTCATGCCGAGATCAAATCGGTTGACACGGCAGCCGCTGAGGCAGCGCCGGGGGTAATCGCAGTACTCACCGGCGCCGACTACGCGGGCGACGGAATGGGCCCGACGGGTGGCGTGATGCCCGAAGATATGGGCGGTCCGCAAGGACATCGGACCATGCACATGCCTCTGGCCGTAAACCGGGTACGATTCGTCGGTGAGCGCGTGGCGGTGGTCATCGCCGAGAGCGAGGCACAAGCGCGCGACGCTGCCGACCTCGTCGAAGTCGATTTCGCCGAACTGCCGGCGGTCGTGATGGCGGCCGACGCCGTTAAGGACGGCGCACCACTCGTCTACGACAAGGCGGCAAACAATATCAGTTTTACCCTGCGCCTCGGCAATGGCGAAGCAACCGATACCGCCATCAAGGGCGCCCATCATCTGACCCGCCTCAGCCTGCATAACAATCGCCTTGACGCGATGACGATGGAGCCGCGCGGTTGCCTTGGCGATTACGATACAAGCAACGGGCGCCTCACCTTCTACACGAGTACCCAGAATGTGCATGGCATACGTCAGGGCCTCGCCTCCCAGAATCTTAACGTGCCAGAAAGCATGATCCGCGTGATTGCAAAGGATGTCGGCGGTGGCTTTGGTATGAAGGGCCATGTCTATCCCGAAGAGGCGGTTGTTGCGTGGGCGTGCAAGCGGGTCGAGCGGCCCGTAAAATGGATCGCAACCCGCAGTGAAGCAATGATGGGCGACGACCACGGTCGCGATCAGACCGTCGAGGCCGAACTCGCGCTCGACGAGAACGGCAAGTTTTTAGCGCTGCGCTGGCACGCGCTGCATAATGTCGGCGCCTACATAGAGGGCGCGGGCGCCATCCCCGTACTGTTCGCCGTCAAGCTGGCACCGACCGTCTACAACATCCCCAACGTCGATGTGGTCAACAAGGCAGTGTTCTCCAACACGTCACCCACCGTGCCCTATCGAGGCGCAGGCCGACCGGAGGCGGTCTACATCATGGAGCGGTTGATCGACGTGGCTGCGCGGGAAACCGGAATCGACAGGGCAGAATTACGGCGGATCAACTTCATCGCGACGGACGAGATGCCGCACTCCACCCTAACGGGCTGGACCTACGATACTGGCGACTATGCAACCGCTCTTGACAAGGCGCGCGGCATCGCCGACTGGGATGGGTATGAAGCGCGCAAGGCGGCGACCGAGGCCAAGGGCCTGAAGCGCGGGCTCGGGGTCGTCTACTATGTGGACAATACCGGCATATTCAACGAGCGGATGGAGATTCGCTTCGATCCGAGCGGTACAGTCACGATCGTATCCGGCGTGCTGTCACACGGCCAAGGGCACGAAACAAGTTTTTCGCAGATGCTTTCCGAGTGGCTGGACGTGCCGATCGAGGATGTCCGCTTGGCACAGGCGGACACGGACGAGGTCGCAATTGGGCGGGGCACGTATGCTTCACGCTCTATGATGGTTGGAGGCAGCGCGCTGCGCGCCGCGGCGGACGAGGTAATCGAGCGCGGTAAGCAGTTCGCCGCCCACTTCATGGAGTCCGACGCAGCCGACATCGAGTTCACCGAGGGAAAGTTTGTGATCGCGGGCACCGACAAGGAAATGCCGCTCAAGAAGGTGGCACAGATGTCGTTCATGCCGGTGCATGTGCCCAGCGAGCTCGGTGTAGGACTTCAGGGCGTAGGGGCATTCGCCGCCGAAGTGCCGAGCTTCCCGAACGGCTGCCATATCGCCGAGGTCGAGCTCGACCCTGATACCGGCGGGGTGCGAATTGACCGCTACACGGTGGTCGACGACATCGGCACGGTGATCAACCCGCTTCTTGCCCAGGCCCAGATTCACGGTGGCGTCGTTCAGGGCGTTGGCCAGGCGCTACTTGAGGATGTCGCCTATGACAGCGATAGCGGCCAATTGATCGCGGGTTCGCTGATGGACTACGGGCTACCGCGCGCCGACCTGATGCCCGAGATCAATGTCGACTTCAGCCCGGTGTTCAGCAAATCGAACCCGCTCGGCGCCAAAGGCGTAGGCGAAGGCGGGACGGTTGCAGGTACCCCCACGATCGTCAATGCCGTGCTTGATGCTCTGGCCGACTTCGGCGTTCGGGAAATTGACACGCCGGTGACGCCGCAGCGCGTCTGGCAAGCCATCAACGCGGCTTAGCTGAGTTCCCATCTTCCGGGGATTCATTACGGCCAGTTTGGCATGCTCCCGCAAATAAACATATTTGCCCGTGGGGAACAGTAAGGTCGCGCCGGTGATCCGCCGGTTCTGGCGCGACATTCGATTTCTTACAAAACCAAGGGATGCCACGACGTTTACATTTGCCTTCGACTTCGCATCGATTTGAACGTCGGGTCGCGTGAGATGTCTCACGCCACGGGTCAGTAGGGTTGCCATTAAAGGTCAATAGCAGGATAGTTACGCTTGTAGGACGGTCTTATATAAAACAAAGTCGAATAGGGAGGATAAATTGTTTAAATCATTAAAATATCTTGCTGTTGCAGCGGCTGCATTGCCGTTTGTAGCACTCGGAAACCCCGCGAGCGCAAAGGATCTCGTTGTGGCCGCTGCCGGTAACCCCGGCGGTCTTGCTGTCTTCGTCGCCCAAGAAAAGGGCTTCTTCGCCAAGAACGGCGTCGACGTGAAGGTCGAAATCCGGAACACGGGTAAAGAGCTCTCAACTGGCCTGCGAGCCGGTGATTTCGACTTCGCCCCGGCTGCCTTCACCAACCTGCCTGCCGCTCTCGAGCGCGGCCTGAACGTGCGCGGCATCGTCGGCTATGTCGGCGCGGCCTTCGAAAAGTCCACCTCTGACGCGGTTGTCGCTCTAGTTGCCTCCGGCGCCTCCGGCATCAACTCCGTTTCCGACCTCAAGGGCAAGAAGGTCGGCGTGACCTTCGGCTCGACCGGCGATGTCTGGCTCCGCCAGGCCCTCAAGGAAGCTGGTTTGTCGATCAACGACATCGAGCGCGTGAATACCCGCCCGCCGGGATTGGTTTCCGTCCTCGACACGGGTGGCGTCGACGCCATCTCGGCTTGGGAGCCATTCGTTTACCGCGCAACCCAGAAGGTTAAGGGCGCCAAAATCGTGAAGCGTGGCGGCGACCTCGTCTGCTTCTGCGCCTATCTCCACGGCAACCCGGACCGGGTCTACAAGGACGAAGCGGCAACGCAGAAGTTCGTGGACGCCATGGCCGAAGCAGCCGCTTATGTCCGCAACCCTGCCAACAAGCAAGAGGTTGCAGAGATCGGCACGCGTTTCGTGAACATGACCAAGGAAGAGGTCCTCGCGGGTCTCGATTTCTGGGTCTACGATCCGCGCATCGGCACCAACACGTCCAAGGC
>PBPM01000018.1 GCA_002724635.1 Rhodospirillaceae bacterium | reverse complement strand
TCCAGACGTTTGGTGGCGACGTCCGAGGTAAACCGATCATCCAGTTTGGGCGCGGATTTGCCCAACGTGTCCTTATTGGCCAGTAACCGATACTGCCGAGCGGCCAGTTCATCGTACGCGGACAAATAGGCATCCAGCTCCTCACCGCCCAGCGAGCCAAGCGCGCGGCGCGTCTTTTTCACGTCCCCGATCATGTAATCGAGCAGATTCCGTTTCAGGTGAAAATCCTTCTCACGATCGCCGCCGGCCGCCACGCTGAAGTACGCGTTGTACGCCTTTTCCGGACTAAGAATGATCGGCATCGACTTGTGCGGGGCGCGTGCCGTGTAATGCATCAGCGCATCGCCCTGCCCTGCGGACATGCCCACCCCGATCCATGGCAAAATACCCGGCGCCGCACGGCCCAACTCGTAATCAATCGTCGCGTTATGCGCCGAACGGCTCGCCGGCGATGTGCGGTAAAGCCCCAGACAACCGCCATGAGTCGAGTGCCCGCCGCCCGTGCTGCGGCCGGACAATCCCTGGACAATGGTCGTTTTTCCCTTCAACGGCTCCAGCGCCGCCAATCCCTTGGGCAGTTTGTGCTGTGTGAGGTCCAGCTGCTCAAACTTTTCGCGATCCGCGTATTTCTGAAACGGGATTGATTCCGGACACGCCTGCACCGCGTCAAAGCCGTTGCTCTGGATCACAAACACAAACCGCGGCGCACGTCGTTCCCCTTCGGCATTCGCCAGTACCCGCCGAGCCATTGACCCGAGCAACATCGCTCCCGCCCCCAACGAAAGATTTTTAAGAACCTGCCTACGATTTAAAATCATCTGAAGACCCATCTCAACAAATAGAACCCTCCTGTCAATCCATCATTGATCAGCTTCTTCGATAACGAGTTTAATGGATCATTTGACCGGCCCGATCAGTTCCACAAAGTTGCCATCCGGATCGTGAAACACCGTGATGCGCAACTGGCCTCCGAGCGAGGCGGGGGTTTGGCCGAGCAACTTTACCTTGGCTTTCTTTAACCGCGCCAACGCCGCATCCATGTCCGCCACGCGCAGGGTGAGATAGCTGAGGCCCAGTGTGGAGTGGATGTATTTTTGGTCCGGCGCCACCCCGGGTCGTTTGGGAAAGGACATGATCTTCAACCGCGTGGAATTCGGCGCATCGCCCAACACAAACACCCGCACCTTGGCCGGTTGATTATCCGTGAGGCCGAACGCCTTCGCCTTTTCCGCCGGTGCCTCAAAGCCCTTCACCTCCTTGAGCCCCACCACTTCGGTATAAAATTTGGCGGTCTTTTGGATATCCTTGGCGACCATGCCGATATCCACCACGCCGCTGGCAAACTTCGCCGGCTCCGCGGCATTTAAGATGGAAAGGGACAGGACGGTAACGAGAACGGAAACAATACGTGATTGCATGCCGCAGCCTAGGCCGGTTGCGGGTGAAGTTCAATTTACTTTGCCAACAGATACGCCAGCAGCGCGGCGAAATCCTTTTCCGGCAGGGCCGCCCCGAGCGCGGCGGGCATGAGCGACTGGGCGGTTTGTGTGCGGCTCACAATGGCCGCCATGGGCACGGTGGTTTCCTTGCCGGTCACATCGGCAAACACGATCGTCTGCCCCACCGTCCGGCGTTGCAAGCCAAGCAGGGTCCGGCCGTCTTTCAGCTTCACGGTGCTGTACCGAAAGGTTGGATCCACATTGCGATGCGGATCCAAAATATCCTCCACCACCCGCTCGGCTCCCCGACTGCCCAAGCCATCCAGCTGAGGGCCGATGTTGCCGCCCTGCCCGCCCTTCGCGTGGCACACCGCACAGGCCGTCTTGAACACGGCCGCTCCACGCCCCGCATCACCGCCCTGTTCACGGTAAAATGCCAGCCGCCCGGACATCAATTTTGCTGTATCCGGCGAAGCTCCTTGGAGGCCCCGCGTCAGGATTGCCACACGCGGCAGCATGCCTTCGGGCAACCGCAACCGCACTTCGTTGTCCAACAACAACTGCGCCGGCACGCGTCCCGCTTCCGCGGCGTCCAGCAACGCCCGCGCGCCGTGGGCATGATCGGCCAGGGCCCGGGCAAACCGCACCTGTTCTCCCGCCGGAGCCGCCGCCAAGGCCGCAAGGCTTTCCGTGTGCAATGCTCGCACCGGCGCTGTTGCTGACACCAACGCTTCCCGCAACCCCAGCGGTTCCCGCCGGTCTTTCATCAACACCGCCACCACCGGTGCCGCGCGGTGGGGATCTGCCAAGGCCACGTAGGCGCGCGCCGCGTTCACACGGGCGGCACCGCCGGCGCGCCGGTTCAGCAGCACCGTGCGCAGTTGTGGCTTCAGTCGGGTTAATTTCAAGTCACCCGCCAACGCCGCGCCCGAGGCCAAGCGACCGGAGATGGCGCGCGCCGTCTTCAATGTCAGCTCCGGCAAGGCCGGCTCAAATCGGCCAAAGGCCAGCCACGCATAGGCGCCCGCTGGGTCACCGTCCACCGCCTCCAGCATCACCTCTCGCCCGCGTTCCTTTTCAAATTCCCAAACCACCCGCCGCGCCGTGTCGTTCCGCGGCGGATGCACTTCACGCAACACCGCGCCCGTGCGGGCATCCAGCAGGCGCACCCGATTCAGGCGATTGTCTGGTTTGCCCGGATACCCGTGATGCCCGCACAGGTAAAAGGACAATTGCGCTGGCAACTTGAATGGCGCTGACTGCAACCGGCCAGTTAATGTTTCACCATGCGGATGGCTGGACATCAACCGGGCCTCCTGCCCGTCCTCGCAACGGCGCGTTTGCCAATCCCACGGATCCGCCGTCGCCTTGGGCAACGGCACATTCATCCAAGGCACCCGGCTTGAGGCATCGGCCAACAAGCGGGTGGCCAAGCGACCGCCCCAGTCGGTCAGAACCGCTTCCAATGGCAGCCCGCGTTCGCGCTGGCCATCGCGCACGGACTGAAACAAGGCGGCTTGCCGCTCGAGATCCTTCGGCCACGCCTTTTCGACCAAAGCCACCAGACGATCCACTTGCCCGGTTGGTGCCTGAGCAGCGATGTGTTTAATGACGGCCTCACGATCTCCTTTTACCCGACTCCAATGGTGCAACAGAAAATCTGCCGCCGCCGCAGTGCGAACGCCGAGGGCAATCTCAAGCACTAAATCCAGCTCCAACATGGACAGCTTTTCCGACTGCAACTGAGCGAAAGCGCCTTTCGCTTGCAGATGATTCCGCAAGGCAATGCGCAGCGTGTGGATGAGATGATCGTCGGGCCCGAGTTGACCGGTCACCTGTACCGCCGCCACCACCGCCACTTGATGCAATGCGACCAGCAAGGGTCGCAGTTGTGTGGCGTGGGGCCGACCGCCCAGTGTCTCCGCCGCCGCGCGCCGAACCTGCGCGTTTTTGGCTTTCAACGAGTCCAGCAACCACTGCTTCTGCGCTGCACTCCAGCCGGGCCGGACAGCCAGCAGGCGAGCCGCGTGGATTTGTTCCAGCTCGGTTCGGCCATCGGCCAGTTTTTGCCAATCGGAATCCGTTAACGCATTGAGTCGTTGCAAAGCCCACGCGGCATACGGTGCCGCCGCCGGGTGAGCGAGTTGTTCGCGAAGCGCCGGCACGGCAGGTTGCCCCACGTGATCCGCCAAATGATTCATCGCGAGTAAACGACCGGTGAGATTGCCCGTGCCCAAGACCGAAGCGGTCTTGGCCGGAGAACTGAGATCCAGCGGAGCATGCGGTTTACCGGACGGCACGATGCGCCAGATGCGGCCGCGGGTGCGATCGCGTCCGGGATGATTCAGATCCACCTCATAATGGCCGATGATGCGGTTGTAAAAATCGGCCACGTACAATGCGCCATCCGGCCCAAGCTGTAGATCCACTGGACGAAACCATGGGTCGGTCGTCTTGAGGAAATCCGCAGCCTCGCGCCCTTTCGGGCTGCTGCCGTGATAGGCAATTTCATCGCGGTTGATCCGGCTGGTCATCACGTTGCCCACCAGAATATTTCCGTGAAACTTCGCCGGCCACCGTGGGTCATCAATCAAAGTGATCCCGCAAATGGCGGTGGAACCGTGCGTGTGCGAAATCGTGGTCGGCGCAAAACCCAAACCGTCGTGCGGTTTGCCAAAGCTCGGATAATATCCGCCGCGAATGAGCTGATAGATCGGCGAACTATGGCAGTCGGCCGTGTAAAAATAACCGCGCGCATCCAGATGCATGCCGAAGGGATTCACCTGCCCCCACGTAAACTGCTCCACGCGGGCACCGTCCGGCCGGATGCGATAGGTATTGCCGGACTGCAACTCAATGCGGCTGCCGTCTCGCCCGCGCACCGTGGTGTGGTTGTTGAAACCGTGCGTGACGTGCAGCCACCCATCAAATCCGCGTGTGAAACTCGAGTGCATACCGTGCGTGTCACGTTCGTAGCCAAGCGGCCCGTACAATTTCTCACGCCGATCCGCACGCCCATCACCATCAGTGTCGCGCAGAAACCAGATATTCGGGATGCTCCAGACAATCGCGCCATCGCGATACGGATACACGCCGGTGGGGATGTTTAACCCGTCAGCGAATGTCGTCACCTTGTCCGCACGGCCGTCGCCATCGGTATCCTCCAACACCTTGACTGAGTCGCGCCCTTTCGTGCCCGGTTTGGCGGGGAACGGATATTCCACCGTCGAAGTCACCCACAACCGCCCGCGTGCATCGAAGGCCATATTCATCGGCTTGTTGATCTGCGGTTCGGCCGCAAACAACTCCACCCGAAACCCATCCGGCACCGAAAACGTCTTCGCCTCTTCCGCCGGCGACAATGGTTCCGTGGGCCGCACGCCCGCCGCAAACGGATCCTCCGCTGCAGCAATGCCCAAAGCCGACAGAAAAAAGGCCAACCCGACGCGCATGCCAAAGTATGCGGTGGCCATCGGAGGGCTGCCAAGGATTAATACGATTGATCCACTGCACTGTGAACTCAGAGCTTTTTGGTGGGAAACGCCTCACTCAAAACCACCTGTTCAATCAAGTCACGCAGGCGGTGGTTTGAGCCGCGGGTCTTGGCGATGATCATATCCACTTGCGGTCGGGCTGCTAGGTTGGGTCAACGGCCTGTGCCATAAGCCAGCAAACGCGCGGCCAGTTGACGTGCCACCTGCTCTTCTTGCGTAAGGAGTAATTTCTTAAGCCCCACAATATCCCGAAACGAATCCCCACGCCATTGGCCGGATGCATCCACCGGACCGCGCTGGCCTGGGGCGCCTTCCCAAGCCTTTACACGTGGTCCCTTCTCATGCGGGGTCACCTCACCCTATGGAATCACAGCAAATCCTCCCTTGGTGCCTTGAGCCCGCGCAAAAAGGGAGAGGTATTCTTGTGTGTTCTCTTCCCAATGATGGCGTGTCAAGGCAGTCTGCTTGTAGTGTGGTGCAGGCGGTGAGGCGGCGACGCGCTGTGAGCGGGGGCGCGGCTCAAATTGGATGGCTCGATCCAGCGCTTCAGTCGCTGCAGCCAGTTGCTGGCTCAGGAGAAAATCGGACGTCACCAGCGTTTCCCCCACGTTATCCAATCCATGACCCGTTTCATCCTCGGGAAATCTCGCCGAAGGATCCCAGAAGGTAACATTCAGTCCCAGTAAATCACCCACCGTACGGCGATACTCCAGCCGGTTAAGTCGGCGCAGGATAGTTTGGTTCTTGCGATCTGCTTCCAACCGATCCACCAGCAGATGCAGCAGGATCGCAACGGCTTCAGCGCGCTCGGTTGCCGTAAGGCGGATGCGTCTTCCATTCCTCACCCATCACTTTGAGTGAATAGCACGACACCGCCTCACAAAAGGCTTCATTGATCCAGTGATTCGCCCCCGATCGCGGACGGTCATGATTGATCACCACATGCGTGAACTCGTGCGAAAATTGATAGGCAATCTGCGCCCAACCAAAGCCGTCATCCACGCTGAGCATAATTAGCGTTTCGCCGTTTGCCCCACGGCGATCGAGTTTCACCGGATACTGATGATTCGCCTTC
>PBPM01000040.1 GCA_002724635.1 Rhodospirillaceae bacterium | reverse complement strand
CGGAATTGGTAGACGCGCTAGCTTCAGGTGCTAGTGGGGGTAACCCCGTGGAGGTTCAAGTCCTCTCTGCCGCACCACCCGATCGTCATGAAAAACGGGGTGCTCCCGCCGGGGCGCCTCATTTTCTGTGCGCCGAGATGGTATGCTCACAAATTGCTTCGTGATTTCGGGAAATTTCGTTGGTACACAAAGAACTTCCGCTTATATCTGGTCGGTGAAACGGAGAACACATGGCGACCGACAACCTGAAGCCTGAAAAACAAAAGAACCGGGTCGGTCTCGGCGGCCGCAAACGCCATGGGATCGTCTACCGCTTGCGGGGCTATTTCTTGGCTGGCCTGTTAACGGTTGCGCCGATCGGTCTCACCGTGTGGCTGTTCTGGGTGTTGTTGAAGTTTGTCGATTCCCTGATTACGCCGTTGATCCCGGAGGCTTACAACCCGAACAGCTACCTACACGCGGTCGTGCCATTCGATATACCCGGCGTCGGCCTGATCGTCCTCATCGTCGCTCTTATCATCATCGGTGCGCTGACCCGGGTCCTACTGGGGCGGACGCTCGTGCGCCTAGGCGAGGGTCTTGTCAACCGGATGCCCGTAGTCCGCAGTGTCTATGGCGCCACAAAGCAGATCGTCGAAACGGTGCTGAAAAGCCAGTCCGACGCCTTTCGCCAAGTGGTTCTTTTCGAGTATCCACGGCGCGGCAGCTGGGCAATCGGCTTCGTCACCGGCCAGACCAAGGGCGAAGTACAGAACCTAACCAACGATGACGTGGTCAATGTCTTTCTCCCCACCACACCGAACCCGACCTCGGGCTATCTTCTATTCCTGCCACGCCGCGAAATCATCCCACTGTCGATGAGCGTCGAGGAGGGGATCAAGATGATCATCTCCGGCGGCATCGTAACGCCGCCTGACCAGCGGACCATTGCGGAACAAAACACCAAGCGGATCGCCTCATCGGACGGCGACACACCGACCGTCGGGCCGAATTCGGCGATCGCCGTGCAAAACCAACCCGAGGCCGCCGGCAACGACGACTGATCAGCCGGCGCGCGCGAAACGTACTGCCGCATCCCGTTCGAACAGATATAGCAGCGTGCGCAACGCATTACCTCGGGCGGTCTCGAGCCCCGGGTCGCGTTCTATGATCATCCGCGCATCGTCGCGCGCCATGGCCAGCAATTCACCATGCGCATCGATATCTACCAGCCGGAACTCGGGCAGGCCCGACTGACGGGTGCCCAGAACATCGCCCGCTCCACGTAAGCGCAGATCCTGCTCAGCGATTTCGAACCCATCATCGGTGTCACGCAGGACTCGCAGTCGCTCGCGGCCTGTATCGCCGATCTGATGCCCGTAGAGCAGCAGGCAAGTCGCGTCGCGGTCGCCTCGACCGATCCGGCCGCGCAACTGGTGCAACTGCGCCAGCCCAAAGCGCTCGGCATGCTCGATTACCATCACGGTCGCGTCGGGCACATCGACCCCCACCTCGATCACCGTGGTTGCAACGAGCACATCGATCGAGGGGCCGTCCTTACCTGCGAACCGAGCCATCACCGCTTCCTTTTCCTTTCCTAGCATCTTGCCATGCACAAGTCCGACCCGGTCGCCAAATCGTTCGCGCAGGGCGGCATGGCGCGCTGTCGCCGCAGCCACGTCGACGGTCACGGATTCTTCAACCAAGGGGCAGACCCAGAACACCTTCCCGCCGGTGTCGAGTTGACGTTCCACCCCGGCGACTGCATCGTTCAGGCGATCTATCGAGGCAGTCGTCGTCTTCACCGACTTCCGGCCCGCCGGTTTCTCGCGCAGCTGGGACTCATCCAAATCGCCATAGGCAGCGAGCATCAGGGTGCGCGGGATCGGTGTCGCCGTCATCAGTAAGACATCAACCGCCGCACCTTTCTCTGCGAGAAGGAGGCGCTGGTGCACCCCGAAACGGTGCTGTTCATCGACTACAGCCATCGCAAGGTCCTTGAAGATGATGTCATCCTGAAAGAGTGCGTGCGTTCCGACAACCAGCGGCATCTTGCCGTCGGCTACACCCGCAACGATCGCATCACGGGCCTTGCCCTTGTACCTACCGGTCAGGAGCGCGCATCGGACCCCGGCAGCCTCAGCGAGAGGAGAAATAGTCGCGTAATGCTGCTGGGCCAGAATTTCAGTCGGCGCCATCATCGCCGCCTGTCGGCCGGTCTCGACAGCGTTCAGCATGGCCATCAGCGCGACCACGGTCTTGCCGCTACCGACATCACCCTGCAATAGCCGAAGCATCCGATGACCGGCGGCCATGTCGGAGCCGATTTCATCGATCGCGGTCTTCTGACTATTGGTCAGTTCGAACGGCAGCGCGCGGAGGACCCGTGAGCGCAGACGGCCGTTTCCGGCAATCGGGTGCCCGGCCTGGCGTCGCACGTGAGACCGAACGAGCATGATCGCCAGCTGGCTCGCGAGGAGTTCGTCATAAGCCAGGCGCATGCGGTGTGGCATCGCCGGTTCTAAGTCTTTCTTATCGCCGGGCGCATGGGCGGCCATTAACGCCTGCTGCCATGGCACCCATTTGCGTTGCCCAACTAGGGCTGGATCGAGCCATTCGGCTAACTCGTTCGTGCGTTCAATGGCAGCGCCGATTGCCTTTCCAAGGACGTTTTGCGAAAGCCCCTCGGTCAGCGGATATACCGGTTGCACCCGCATCACCGTCTCTCGATCGGCGGTCTTGGCTACGATATTCGGGTGGGTCATTTGCAGCCTACCGTCATAAAGTTCCGCTGACCCACTCACCAGACGCACCTCTCCCTCGGGCAGGGCCGATTTCAGGTAGTCCGCCCGGCCATGGAAGTAGACTAAGGTAATCTCGCCGGTCTCGTCGCGGCAATCGATGCGGTAGGGGATCCGGCGGTTCCGAACCGGCGGTGCGTGATGCTTGACTACAGTCAGAACAAGCGTCGCCACCCGCCCGGGTTCTAGGTCAACGAGATTTGGGCTGTAGCGCCGGTCGATGATTCCGACGGGTAGATGCCAGAGCAGATCGACGACTTGAGGTCCTGCGAGCCGCTCGAGATGACCGCCGATCCGAGCGCCAATCCCCTTCAGTGCCGTGACCGGAGCGAAGAGCGGGAATAATATCTCGGGGCGGGTGCGTTGGGGCACGTGCGGGACCGATTATCGGGTTCGAGCGGCTGACAGCCGATCACAGGAAGGCTATATCCTAAGGGGCGTGAACGCCCGAGTCAGCAACGGGCAAGGCGAGGCCCGACCTATGACCGATGAAACCCGCGAAGACCGGATCAAACGCTTGATTTATCGTAGCAAATATACTGGCACCAAGGAAACCGACCTAATCCTCGGGACCTTCGCGCGTCAGTCCCTTGCAAAACTCGAAGACCCTTTACTCGACGAGTATGAGGCGCTTATCGAGAACAGCGACCCGGACTTGTATATGTGGATCAGCGGACGCAAGCCCGTGCCCGAGCCGTGGAACGGAGCGATCATTAAACGCCTGCAAGCCTTTAAACTTGAAGACTGAATTGTTGCTGAACCCGAATTTCGCGTGGGGGCCGCCGGGTTCTCTTTCACGCTTCGCCGGCGTCCCCGACGGGAGTGAAGGGCTCTTGCTTGCCGAGTTACTGGCCAAAGCCGATGCACCGCTGCTGCATGTGTCGAGCGACGATCTGGGCATGAACCGTCTCGCCGAAACCGTCGCGTTCTTCGCGCCGAACTCACGAATCGTTAAATTTCCTGCTTGGGACTGCCTGCCGTATGACAGAGTGCCGCCGCGCGCTGAACTTGTCGCCGAGCGAATGGCGACACTGGATGCACTAAGCCGAGAGACCGTCGGGGCCATGCCGGACCTGGTCCTCACCACCGTAGCCGCAATCCTGCAGCGGGTGCCGCCTCGCGATAGGATCACTGCCGCACGGATCGAGCTCGCAACCGGTCAGATGCTCGACTTCGCCGCCGTCGTGTCCTTCCTCGGGGCAAATGGTTTTCACCGCACAGAGACGGTCCGTGAGCCGGGCGAATTCGCGAGCCGCGGCGACATCATCGACATATTCCCGCCCGGAAATTCGGAACCGGTGCGCATCGACCTGTTCGGTGACGAAATCGAGGGCCTGCGCAGTTTCGATCCTCTGAATCAGCTGACGATCAAAACGATCAAACAACTAACCCTTTTGCCTGCGAGCGAGATCCTGCTCGACGATGACACAACTGCGAATTTCCGCACCGCGTATCGAGCCAGGTTCGGCGCAGTGCGCGGCAACGATCCGCTCTACGAAGCGGTCAGCGAAAGTGCTCGGCACCCGGGCATGGAGCACTGGTTACCACTCTTCTATGCCGCACCCGAAACACTGTTCGACTATATCAATGGTCCCGTTATTCTCGGCGCGGCAAGCCGCGACGCCATACACGAGCGCTTCAATCAGGTCGCCGACTATTTCACGGCCCGTGCCAATGCGCCCGAGCGCGCGGAGGGCGAAGCGCCTTATAACCCGCTTCCGCCCGATGCGCTTTACCTGTCTCCCGACGAATGGGAAGGCCTGCGCGAGGCGCGTATAACGATTGAGTATGACGGCTTTGAGGCACCCGCAAATGGCGGCCAGACCATCTCCTTCGGCGGCCGGCGAACCAACGACTTTGCCGAGGCGCGCAACCGGCCCGACACCAACCTCTTCGATGCCGTGCGCACACGCATACTGAACGAGCAGGGTGCAGGACAGGCCGTAGCGATCGCCTGTTATTCAACAGGTTCGCGGGACCGTCTGGCACAGCTCCTCAAAGACCACGACGTCGACAAAGTGATGCCAGTCGCGGGATGGAAGTGTGTAATTTCGGCAAAGCCAGACCAGATTCCGGTCTGTGTATTACCCATCGATCACGGTTTCATGCTGCCCGAGCGCACGGTCTACAGCGAACAGGATATCTTAGGCGACCGGCTGGTCCGGCGCCGGCGTCCGATCAAGCCGAGCGAACATCTTATCGCGGAGATGTCGAGCCTGTCGCTGGGCGACATCGTGGTCCATGCCGACCACGGCATCGGTCGCTACGACGGGCTGGACACGCTGGAGATCGGCGGCGCGCCTCATGACTGCCTGCGCCTCTTATATGCCAACGATGACAAGCTGTTCCTGCCGGTCGAAAATCTCGACCTGCTCTCGCGTTACGGGTCGGAAGAGGCGGGGGTCCGGCCCGACAAGCTGGGCAACGCCAGCTGGCAGGCCCGACGCGCGAAGGTCAAGAATCGGATCACGGAAATGGCGGACAAGCTGATCGCACTAGCCGCCGCGCGCGAACTTCGTCACGCACCGAAGATGACACCACCGGCCGGCCTGTACGATGAGTTCTGTGCGCGCTTTCCGTTCAACGAGACCGACGATCAGAACCGCGCGATTGACGACACTGTGGCCAGCCTCGCGGCCGGAAAGCCCATGGATCGTTTGGTCTGCGGGGATGTAGGATTCGGCAAGACCGAGGTCGCATTGCGCGCGGCCTTTGTGACGGCCTTGAGCGGGCGGCAAGTCGCCGTCGTCGTTCCGACTACGCTCCTAGCGAGACAACATCACTGGACATTCATGGAGCGCTTCAAGGGATTGCCCGTACGGATCGCCCAGCTCTCCCGCTTGACCACTGCCAAGGAGGCGCAGGATATCCGCAGGGGCCTTGACGACGGACAGATCGACATCGTCATCGGCACCCATGCGCTACTGTCCGAATCCATTGCCTTCAAGAAACTGGGCCTGCTGGTGGTCGACGAGGAACAGCATTTCGGTGTCGCTCAGAAGGAGCGGCTGAAGGGATTGGGCGGTGATGTGCATGTGCTGACGCTCACCGCGACACCAATCCCCCGTACCCTACAGCTTGCACTCACAGGAGTGCGTGAACTCAGCCTGATCGCAACGCCGCCAGTCGACCGGCTCGCAGTTCGTACCTTCATCCTGCCCTATGACGGCGTGACGATCCGCGAGGCGATCATGCGAGAGCATTTCCGAGGCGGACAGATCTTCTACGTCTGCCCCCGGGTAGGTGACATTGACCGCCTCCAGGAGCGGCTGAAGGAGCAGGTGCCCGAGGTTACGGTCGGCGTGGCGCACGGCCAGATGCCGGCCCGAGCGCTCGAGGATGTCATGACGGCGTTCTACGACCGCAAGTATGAAGTTCTGCTGTGCACGAACATCGTCGAGTCCGGGCTCGATGTCCCGTCGGCCAACACCATTATCGTACATCGCGCCGACATGTTCGGACTGTCCCAGCTATACCAGCTACGCGGCAGAGTAGGGCGGTCAAAGATGCGCGCTTATGCCTACCTGACATTGCCGAACGACCGCATTCTCTCAGAGACGGCCCGCCAACGTCTCGAAGTCATGCAGACGCTGGACACACTGGGGGCGGGGTTCAGCCTTGCCAGCCACGACCTCGACATCCGCGGCGCAGGAAACCTGCTCGGCGAAGAGCAATCCGGTCATATCCGCGAGGTTGGGGTCGAGCTGTATCAGCAGATGCTGGAAGATGCGGTCGCCGCGGCACGCGCCAACGGGTCCCGTACGTTGCCAACAGACGAATGGACGCCCGTCATCTCGATTGGCGCCCCTATACTGATCCCAGACAATTATGTCGCCGATCTCGGGGTTCGGCTGGGGCTATATCGGCGCATCGCCTCACTGGTTAATCCCGAAGAGATCGAGGGGTTTGCAGCCGAACTGATCGACCGTTTCGGACCGCTCCCCAACGAGGTAGAAAACCTACTCGAGGCGATCACCATCAAACGGTTGTGCCGCGATGCCGGCGTGGAAAAACTAGATGCAGGCCCCAAGGGCGCGGTCGTGACCTTCCGCGACAACGACTTTGCGAACCCGGCGGGCCTAGTTACGTTAATCGGCGAGCAATCCGGAACGGTCAAGCTGCGGCCGGACCACAAGCTGGTCTACCGGCGCGACTGGGCCGATGAGAACAAGCGTTCGGTAGGGGTACGCCGCTTTATGCGGAACCTGGCGGCGATCGCAGCGGACGCAACCTAGGAACGGGTGCCCGCAGCTGGATACTCCCCCGCCATACCCATACCAGCAAGATCAAACAGCGGGAAAAAGGCCTCGGGCTCCTGAGCGCCGGAGATGGCATATTCGCCATTCACCACAAAGCAGGGGACGGCGCTGATCCCCATTCGCCGTGCGCGCAGATCCTCCGCGACGATTACGCCGCGCTCTTCCTCTCCAGCGAGGAATGCCACCGTCGCATCGCGGTCGAGTCCGACGCGGAGCGCGATACGCAGTAGCGCCATGTCTTCTCCGATGTCCTCGCCATCAAAGAAGAAGGCCTTGAACAAAGCCTCCACAACCGCATTCTGCATGCCAAAACGGTCCGCAAACCGAACGAGTCGGTGTGACTGGATGGTGTTAGGCATCCGCGCGATCGTTTCAAAATTGAAGGGGATGCGTTCTGCGTGTCCCGCGCGCGCAATCGTCGCATAGACTCTGGCCGCACGCTCCGGGCCACCAAATTTTGCGGCCAGATAGTGTTCACGCGCCATACCGCCCTCCGGCATGTCGGGGTTTAACTGGAATGCATGCCATTTGAGCGACACATCAATATCGTCGCGCGCAGCCAACGCACGCTCAAGCCGTCGCTTGCCGATGAAGCACCAAGGGCACACGGTATCCGAATAGATGTCGATCCGCATCATGGAACTGAACCTGCGATTACCGCGATAACAGGTCAAGCCCGCACGCACCGGAGAAGGCGCTTCATGTGCCAAGGCTAGGCGGGCATAATCTCGACCGTGGAGAGGGACCAATTATGATACTCGAACACCGCGCCTATACAATGAAGCCCGGTCTTCTGGAGCGCTTCTACGAGACACAGCTCGAACGCGGGTTCGATACTGTCCAGCCGGTCATCGAACGGTTGATCGGCTACTTTTCGACCATAAGCGGCCCAGCCGACCAGGTCGTTCACCTCTACGCCTTCGATTCCCTAGACGATTGGCAGACTCGGCTACATGGCCTCTACGGCCTTCCCGAATTGGAACCTTATTTCCTAAAGGTGCGCCCGCTGATGCTAAGCCAAGAGAATCATATTCTATTGCCGGCCCCACTCCCCGCGTTGACACCGCATTTTTCAGCTGACAGTTCTTGGATACCGTCCGACCCGCCGCTGGCAGACCCAACGACGGTCCGTAATCTTCTAATCGAAGAACAGATCGTTAGCTTGGCCCCGGGCATGCTCGGAAAATATTGGGAGCTCCTCGAGCGCCATGGCATCTCGGCCCTGACTCCGCTCGAGACCAACATGATCGGCAGTTTCTTCATGATGGCCGGCCCCCTGCATCAGGTTTATCACTATTGGTTCTTCGACAGCTTCGACGACCGGACACGCCGCCACAACGCCGTGCGCGTGAACCCCGAATGGATTCGTTTTCAGGAGGGGATTCGGCCCTATATCGCCAAGCAGGAAAGTAAGGTGATGGTACCAGCTCCCGTCGCCGAGATGGTCCCCCTGTTTCGTGGAGAGTGACGTTCACCAAGTTTTCATACGGCCGTAACATTTAGCAGGTAAGTCCACTGACATATTGCGTGTCTAGAATGACCGGGAAGAGATCGTAAGATCCAAAATGTATAATATTCTTTTCCTATGCACGGGGAATTCGGCTCGCAGCATCTTGGCCGAAGCGATCGTAAACCGGGTTGGGGTAGGGCGGTTCCGTGGCTTCAGTGCTGGCAGCTGCCCCCAAGGCCGCGTCAACCCTAACGCCATCACGCTCCTCAAAGGCCTGAACTATCCCACCGACAATTTAAAATCGAAAGACTGGTCAGAGTTCGCGAAGCCTGACGCACCCGATCTAGACTTCATCATCACGGTCTGCGACCACGCGGCTAACGCGATGTGTACAATATGGCCGGGTAAGCCGATATCAGCGCACTGGGGACTACCCGATCCGGCAAGCGTCGAAGGCACCCCGACCGAGATCGCTGCAGCATTCGCCGAGACCTACCGAATACTTAACGACCGCATTGAGATTTTGGTCAATTTTGCACTTCGCTCTTTCAACAAGCCATCACTACTAGCCCAACTGGGCGAAATTGCAGCCGATCGCGGGGAATAACTATAGGTTACCATCATGGCAAAGCATGACCTGCCCCGGCGCCTAGCCGCTGAATTCATCGGAACGGCCTTTCTGTTAGCGACTGTGGTCGGGTCGGGTATCATGGGTGAGACCCTATCTAACGGAAACGACGCTATTGCGCTCCTAGGTAACACCATCGCTACCGGCGCAATTCTTGTGGTTCTAATTCTTGTTTTCGGCCCAATCTCCGGCGCACATTTCAACCCAGCGGTTACCCTGGCATTTCTGCTTCGCCGTGAGATTTCGTTCAACTACTCCATGATCTATGTAGCCGTGCAGATAGTGGCAGGGCTTTTTGGTGTCTTCATTGCCCATATCATGTTTGGCGAACCGGCCTTCTCAGCATCGATCAATACGCGAGCCGGGCTTGGCCAATGGACTGGTGAGTTCATCGCCACCTTCGGGCTGGTCGCCACGATCCTCGGTTGTCTGCGCTTTCAGCCTGAGGCGGTACCGTACGCAGTCGGCCTTTTTATAACGGCAGGCTACTGGTTCACATCATCGACGTCCTTCGCCAATCCCGCAGTTACTATTTCACGGTCGCTAACCAACAGCTTCTCCGGCATCCGCCCTGATGACGCGCCGTTCTTTATTGTGGCCCAGCTTGCTGCAGCGATCCTGGCGACGGCTGTATTCGCCTGGTTCGCCAAGGGCAAGAAGAAGGCCTCAAAATAAGCCTGCCCGCAATTCGATGGGCTCCATGTCCTTCAGACTGGCCGTGTCAGTGCCACCCAGCCCGTTACTCCGGATCAGGCGGCGTACTTCCTCGATATACGCCGCGCCCCGTTCGGAGTAGGACAGCACCCCTGCCGCCAGTGCCTCACCCTGCGGCACCCGGCCTAGCTTCTGCGCCATTTTTCGCTGCGTGCGGAAGGGGCGGTAGGCCGGATTGGTGTTGAGATTCTTCATATAACCGCGCACCGACGCGATGGGCGTCTTGAATGTGGCGATCCTGTAATCGCCCAGTTCCGTACGCTGATCCTCCGGTTTCAGGCCCTTACCGTAGCGCCACTGGCCGAACAGCGCATTGCCCTCGACGGCGAAGCGCGAGAGGGCCCAAGCACTCTCGATCGCACTCTGGGAGAGCGCCAGCGATGGCGGGACCATATCAACACGCGTGTCCAGGTGGGCGAGCTGCGCGGAAGTGAGCAGGGTCTTCGCATTCACCTCGTCTGCATCGACAACCGCATAGCGTTCGGCCAGTTCCAGGAGCCATGCATGGTCTTTATGGTCGGGGGCCTCGCCCGCCGCGATGCGCTTGCGCAACCCGGTCAGGCGCACCCGGTCGGCGCGGATATCCGCATTTACCTGCAAGACAAGCGGCAACAGCGTTCGAAAGAACAGGCTCTTCTTCCGGGGGATGTCGAGGTCCTTCGCCCAGTTATCGGGCACGGTTGTGATGAAAACCCTTGGTACCTTCGCGTTACCTGCACGCAGGGCCTGCATCGTATAACCCTGCTCAACATAGTAGTCGTCCAGTTGCTGCGCTGATTTCAGCCGCACCCTCTCACCCCCTGCCGGGCCCAACGTGAACCAGAGCGACGCGGCGGCCGTGATCAGGCAGGCCGCTACCGCGACCTGCCACCGTCCAGTCGGCCCGAACAGTTCTTCGACCAAGGCTAGAAACTTCGCTGTCATTCGTGACAACCCTCTCAAGGCTCGAAATGCGCCGAATCGTACGAATTCGGTTTGGAATTTTCGCGCTCGATTGCCTACATTCCGCAAGCCGTATTCCGGCGGCGACGTGCCACCAAACATACAAATTTTTCACTAGGAGAAAACACAATGGCAGATGGCTCACCGACACGCTCACAGATTCTCGAAGCCAGCGGCGACATGCTCAAATGGCAGGTCTATGCGATCCACACCTTTCCCGAAAACGGCATGGTCCCGGTGATGGAGAATATTGGCCCGCACCTGGCGCACCAAGCGAAAATGGAAGAGGATGGTGTTTACATCGCAGCCGGCCCCCACTGGGCCGACGACGAAGAGACCTGGGAAGGCGAGGGTCTGATCATCGTGCGGGCACGAGATCTTGCGCATGCGCGTGAGATTGCAGAATCGGATCCCATGCATGCGAGCGGTGCGCGCTCGTTCCGGGTCCGCCCCTGGCTGATCAACGAGGGAACGATCACGGTCAAGGTCAATTTTGCATCCGGAGCTCGCGAAGTTTTCTAATCGAGCTAGAGACTTATTCTTTACGACGGTCGCCAGCACGGTCGAAATTCTAACTTTGGAGAGAGAATTATGCCGATCTACAAAGGTGCCGAAATGGTGCCGACACCCGACAGCGCCCGTCCGCACATCATGATGAAGCAATATGGCGGCGAACTCATTAAGGCCGGGATCGTGACTTACGCCGAAGGCGAGGCCCCCCCGCCCCATGTTCACCCCAACGATGAGCAGTGGATCTATCTACTCGAAGGAAGCCTGGCCACGATCCTCGGCGACGAACTCGACATCATCGGCCCCGGTGACATGGTCTATATCCCGCGCAGTGTGCCGCATGGGATCCGGCTCCTAGGAGAAGAGTGTCGCTTCTTCACCTGCAAGAGCCCGGCCGGCACCGGGGCTCTCAGCGAGGACTACACACCGATCCCGAACCTTGATGAAATGGTGCAGCGGCTCGCCGACGCGGAGGAAGGGGCCTGATCGGGTGCAGACGCCGGAGGGTTTGGAAAAATATTCTTATATAAGAGTAGACAAGCTCCTCACGGCAGATAATACTTGACTGATCGAGATTCAGCGACCGCGGTCCGTCCGCGAACTGCGGCCTGAATGATGTATGGGCCGGACGTTACATTCGGTTCGCGAGTACGATGAAGGTAAAACTTTGGGAGGAAACCTCATGAAAAAACCATTAGTTATGGGCCGATTGGTCCTAGGCGCCTTCGCCGGCGCGATTCTCACTTTCGCGGCGGGAAGCGCGATGGCGGAATATCCTGACAAGCCGATCACATTCATCGTCCCGTACTCCCCAGGTGGTGGTTCCGATCAGCAGGCACGCCGCTTGCAACCCGGTCTGGAGAAGGCGCTCGGCGTCGACGTCCGGATCGTCTACAAGACGGGCGGCGGCGGCGCCGTTGGCTTCAACGAGCTGTGGCGCTCGAAGGCTGATGGCTACACCATCTCCAACGTCGTAGTTCCCAATGTTGTCATCGCGGCGAAGGGCAAGGATGTCGGCTTCAAGCCAGGCGAATTTTCCTACATCGGCATGACGGTTCGTTCGGTCGGCGCGCTGATGGTGCCCAAGGGCAGTAAGTATAGCTCGCTGTCCGCGTTCGTGGCCGCGGCCAAGGCAAACCCAGGCAAGCTGACCGTTGCAGGCGTCGGCAGCACCGGCGAACGCAACTTCGGTGAGCTTGCCAAGATTCTTGGCATCAAGACCACCTATGTGCCGGTGTCCGGCGGCGTGGGTAAGATGATGCCGATGCTCCAGGGCAAGCATGTGGATGCGGGCATGACCGCCTCCAACCACGCCGTAAAGCACAAAGCCACGGTGGACACGCTAGTCGTGGCAGGCCCAAAACCTACCGCCGCGCTTCCGGGTGTGCCAAGTGAGCCGAAGTGGACCTACACGACGACGTGGGGCATCATGGCACCTCCCAACACTCCTGCCGATCGTGTCGCAAAGCTCAACGACGCGCTCTACAAAGCGACGGCCAATCCCGACGTCGTCAAGATCGTGAATAGCCTCGGGCTAACGCAGATGCGCCAGACACCGGCTGAAGCCAAGGCTTACGTTGACGCCGCAATCAAGAAGTTCGCGAACTAGCAGCGGATCAAGCATCAGGCTGTCCCGGCTCATCATTTGAGAGCCGGGGCAGCCTGTCTGCCTGCACAGATATCGTCATGCGGGGCTCATAGGGTCCTAGAGGACGAAACCTCGGAAATCTGATTTTGGGGATACTGCGGTGATCGAAGGTCTCATGCAGACGCTCACGCTGACAGTCTTCTTCTGGCTGACTGTCGGCGTCTTGATAGGCATGGTTGTCGGAACCCTACCAGGGCTCACGGCAACTATGGGAACTGCGCTTCTTGTGCCTTTTACCTTCGCCCTCCCCACTGACGCTGGCATCGCCATGCTCGGTGGCCTTTATGTTTGCGCTATGTTCTCGGATTCGATTCCGGCCGTGCTGGTCAACACACCTGGAACGCCTGCCGCCATGGCGACAGCCTTCGATGGCCATCCCATGGTTCATAAGGGCAGGGGCCAAGAGGCGATCATCGGTGCCTGCTTCAGCTCGGCAATCGGCACCCTGTTCGGGGCCGCTTGCTATCTGCTGCTCGCTTGGCCTCTGATCACCATCGCACTGAAATTCGGCCCGCCGGAATTCTTCTGGCTTGGCATATTCGCACTTACCATCATTGGTAGCCTAGCCGGAGATTCGATCCTTAAGGGACTGGCCGGCGGTGCCATCGGGCTCCTGATCAGCAGTATCGGGATCAGTCACGGCAACGAGATCGCCCGTTTCACCTTCGGCGTTCCCGAACTGCGCGGCGGGCTGTCGCTAGTCGCCGGCCTGATCGGGATTTTCGCTATCCCTCAGGTGTTATCGATGATCGCCGACCTACGTCGAAAGGAGTTTATCGCGGAGTATAATCCCGAACGCGGCCAGACCATGAAGACCATCGTCAAGGTCATGTCACATCCGTTCCATGTGATCCGCTCTGCAGTCATCGGATCGTTCATTGGCATCCTGCCCGGAGCGGGCAGCCCGATCGCCGCGCTCGTTTCCTATAACGAGGCCGTACGCTGGAGCAAGGATAAGACCCAGTTCGGCAAGGGCGACCTGCGCGGCGTCACCGCATCGGAGATCGCGAACAATGCCGCAGCACCGGCGGCCATGATTCCGCTGGTTACCCTGGGCGTACCCGGTTCTTCTCCTGCCGCCGTTATCGCCGGCGCGCTCATGCTGCGCGGCCTGAACCCGGGCCCGGAACTGTTCCAGAGCGACGGCTCGCTGGTCTTCTCCTTTGGCTGGTCGCTAATGTTCGCGGGCATCGTTACCTTCATCCTCGGCACCCTTTTCGCGCCGATGCTGGTCCGAATCATCCGCATCCCGCTGCGCCTGCTGGCGCCATTGATCATGCTGCTAGCAATCATCGGGGCCTATGCTATCCGAAACAATATCTTTGATGTCTATATCATGCTGGCCCTCGGCGTTTTTGTGTTCTTGATCCGGCGGCTGGGGTTCCATCCTGGCCCCATCGGGCTGGGCCTGATTCTGGGCCCGATTATCGAACCGTCACTCGTCCAAGCGATGTACATCTCAGACGCCACGTCGGTATGGAACGTTTTCTTCACCGGCACGATCAATATCATCCTGATCACGCTGAGCATCCTGTCCATCGCGCTCGTCGTGTGGACCCGCCATCGTGATCGAATGCTCGCACGGGCTGGTAACGCGCCGTCCGCACCGGGCAAGCAGGACGGACCGGAATAAGGAGGCGTTCATGAATGGACTTGCAGACCGCAACCTGCTGACTGCCCTTATGCTCTTCTGCGTCAGCGTGATGTTCTCCGTCGGTTCCAGCTCGGACCCGAAGGACTGGGCGTTTCCGCTTCTGGCCAACTATGTCACGCTGGGAATTGCAATCGCTTTCCTCGTCAAGTTTCTCTGGGCGACGTTCCTTAAACATGCGCCGGATAACATCGAGATGACCGCCGATAGCCGGGTGTCGGCCATCGACGTCGTCGTATCACTGATTATCGTAATTGGGTACCTGTTCGTAATGTTCGGTCTCGGCTTCTGGCCAGCTAGCCTTGCGATGCTGATCCTCACAACGCTCTACCTGACCCGCGAGCGCACGGCTCGGAACATCCGGATGGCATTTATCGTGCCGGTGTGTATCGCGATCATCGCCTATCTTATTTTCACCCAGGTATTCTACGTGCCGTTTCCCGAATCCGTTTGGTTCTCCGGCTAGGAAAGGCGAAAGTCCGGACACACGAAATAGGGGCGCAGAGCATTGCCAGATCGACAATCGCCAGCTGATCGGCGACGTCATGTCCGACTGGGCGGCAGAGATCTTCGAGCTCGATCCTGCGGGGATCGCCTGACTTGACCACGACTTGAAACAATAAAATGGCGGAGAGGGTGGGATTCGAACCCACGGTACGCTTGCACGTACGCCGGTTTTCAAGACCGGTCCTTTCAACCACTCAGGCACCTCTCCGACAGCGCAGAACATAGTGATCTTTTCCGAGGATGGAAGGTACTAAGTGCGTGCTGGTAAACTCGGGTTCATGCGGGTAACACGGGCGAGAACCTCGGCCATAAACACCCACAGGAATCGAACCGCGAGGCGCGTGAATTGGTCAAAGTCATTGTCCAGATGTATCCGGTCATCCCAGCCAAATCCGAGGCCGAGCGAATGGATCGACGGCCCATCGGCCGGGATGCCGCGCTGTTCCAGCATACCCTGCGCGGCTGGTGCGACATCGTCGAAGAGGCCGACCGACTCGGTCTGTGGGGTGTCACCGCCATAGAGCATCACTTCCACTCGGAAGGCTACGAGGTCAGCCCGAACCCGGGCGTCATGAATGCCTTTTGGGGTGCAAGAACCGAGAATATCCGCGTCGGCCAGCTGGGCTATGTGATGAGTGCGCAGAATCCGATCCGTGTCGCCGAGGAAACCGCGATGCTCGATCATCTCACAGTCGGGCGCTGTTTTGTCGGCTTCTCGCGCGGTTTCCAGTCCCGATGGACCGACATCCTCGGCCAGCACCTGGGCACCCGCGCGACCCTGTCCGACGGCGGAGCCGATGACCTGCGCAATCGGGAGATATTCGAGGACGCGATCGACATCGTCCTCAAGGCCTGGACGGAAGACAGTATCGATCATAATTCGCCCCAGTGGCAGGTGCCTTATCCATACGACACGGGCGTCGAAAACTGGCCCATGGCAGCTTGGACAGAGAAGTTGGGCGCACTAGACGAGATCGGCGATTCGGGAGAGGTCCGCCGGATCAGCGTGGTGCCGTCACCCTACACGAAACCGCACCCGCCGGTGTTCGTCGCATCAAACGCCAGCCAGAAGACGGTCGAGTATGCCGGCCGCCATGGTTTCATCCCAGCCTATTTCTCGCGCATGGACAAGGTCGCGAACTTCGGGCCTGCATATGTGGCAGCGGCACGCACGGCCGGGCGCAACTTCGTCCTCGGCCAGAATCAGGCAATCGTTCGCATGCCGCGTATCGCCGGCAACATGGCAGATGCCCGCCGCGATGTCGCCGCGTATGACGGCATGGTCTACAAGCACTTCTATGAGAATTTCCTGCCGGCCCCACTGCGTGCGAAGGCCAACGTCCAACAGGACACGCCGCTCGAGGACCTCGTCGACCCGATGATCGACACCGGACTTTTCGTGCCCGGGTCCGTGAGCGAGGTCCGCGATCACTTCGTTGCGCAGTGGAAGCATCTGCCCGCCGAATACGTGATCCTTATCTATCACTACGCCCAGCAGCCCAAAGCGAGCGTCATCGAAAATCTCCGCCTGTTCATGGCCGAGGTGAAGCCCGCGCTGGACGAGCTGACGGATTACTAAAGCGCCTAACGCTACAAGCGCTTTCCTGCAGCCGCGTCGGCGCCGTGCAGCGCCGCCTTGGGCAACATCACGTGGCAGCCTTTGTTGACGTTAACTAACTGCGAGACCCGCACATCTGCCGCCAGACTGCACAGGGAGTAGGCGTCCTCGGCCGACAGGTTGGTGCGCTCTTGGATCAACACGATCATGTCGCGCAGGCCCTGCTTGGCCGCGTCATCCAGGTCTTGGTCGATGCCGATGGTGATGTAATGGGTTTCGGTCTCGGCTCTCGGCATCTTCCACGAGACATCCTTGCGGACGTGGAACTCAAACGTCCCGATCAGAGATGTCTCCGCCGCCGACAGGCAACTCTCGCCGTCGCCCTGAACCGCGTGGCCGTCTCCGGTCTGAAAGTTCCCACCTGGCACATAAACCGGCAGATAGAGTGTCGAACCCGCGCCCAGTTCCTTGATGTCGAGATTGCCACCATGGGGCTGCGGGACGATCGAGGTGATGGTGCCCCATTCCGGCGGTGGTGCGACTCCCATCACACCAAAGAAGGCGTTGCACGGAATGTCCACGCCCCATGGCAACTTCGCCACATGGGCCTCGCGGTCAAGCGGTATGTTGATCACCCGCTTTTTCGAGAAGTCCTCAGGCAGCGAGCCCTTCAGTGGCATGATCATGTTCCACGCCCAGTCTTGGCGCAGCTCGACATCCATGATCCGCACCTCGAGCACGTCTCCGGGCTCGGCGCCGCGCACGGCGACCGGGCCGGTCATGATGTGGCCGGGCAGGATTGGCTTGTTGTCGGCAATAAAGGCAGAGTGGTCAGGTAGCAGGCTATCGCGCGCCTCGGGAGGAATCTGCTCCGGGCCGCCCGAGATGGTCTCGATGACGACGCGGTCACCCGAATTGACCTCGAGGACGGCTTCGAAGTCCGCAGAGAACGCACCCCAACGGAGATTCTCAGGTGCGGATGTCAGTCGATGTTCGGTGGCCATGCCCACTTCCCCCTTGTTGTTGCGTGCCATTCTGTCGGTCGCGGGGGGCCGGGGCAAGCGCCGCTACATCGCGGATATACCTCCGTCGAGCACCAGTTCGGACCCGGTCATGAACCGGCTCTCGTCCGACGCAAGATAGACCACGGCATGGGCAACATCTTCGGGCGCGCCGACAATCCCGAGCGGAATCTGCTGCGCCAGACGCTCGAGACCCTCTTCGCGCGTGCCGCGCTTCAGAATTTCATCGAGGATCGGCGTATCGACAAAGGCCGGATGGATCGAGTTGCAGCGCACCTCGTTAGCCTGTCGCGCGCAGTGCAGCGCCACCGACTTGGTCAGGTGCCGTACCCCGGCCTTGGCCGAATTGTAAGCGGCGAGGTTGTGCCCCGCGATGATACCTGAAATCGAGGAAATATTGATGATCGAGCCCCCACCCGATCGAGCGATATGTTTGATTCCGTGCTTGCAACCTAGGAACACACTGTCCAGATCGAGAGCGTGCAGGCTGCGCCACTCCTCCAGGGAGGTCTCTTCGACCGTACCATTGATCGCGGTCCCCGCGCAGTTAACGAGCACATGCAGTCCGCCGAATGCCGCCGCGACTGTATCCAACGCCATAGTCCAGGCAGCCTCATCGGTGACGTCGTGGGCGATCGCGACAGCGTTCTCGCCGATTGCTTCAGCAACATTGCGCGCGCCGTCCAGATTGATATCCGAGACGGCAATCCGCGCGCCTTCACGCGCCAGCATAATCGCCGACGCTCGTCCGATGCCAGATGCGCCGCCGGTTACCAGCGCGATCTTTCCGCTCACCCGTTCCAAACCAGATACCCTCAAAAGAAATTACCCCATGAAGGCCCAAGGACCCCACGATTGCAACCGCTGACCACCGAAAGCGTCATACTGCGCCAATTCGCGCTCGAGAATATCGAGGCCGCCTTCCGCTCCTTCGCCGTTTCGGAGATCATGCGGTTCAGCCTCACCGGCTCGCACGCACGGCGCAAGACGAATGAGGATTTCATTCAGGAAAAGATTAGCGGGCAAGCGCGGCTGGGCTTCCTCACTGGGCCGTCGTCGCGCGGAGTTGTTGGGAATGTCGGTGTTCTTGCAGCATCTTTGAAGCATCATTAGAAAAAGCCTGATGCGCACTTCGTTAGCGTGTCGGATTAGCTTGCAGGGTTCTTAAAACGCCAGCGGCCCGTTAGCGGCCTTCCAGGCATCAATGCCGCCCGACAGGTGGCAAGGGCCCTCCATACCTGCGCCCAGCGCCGCGTCTACCGCCATCGCCGAGCGTTCTCCGTAGGCGCAGTAGAAGACCAGCTGCTTGCCCGAGTGGCGCGCGAGTTCGAACAAAATTCCGCCTGGATTCATATTTTCGTTCAGGTCGGGGTAGGGGGCGTGGACCGAACCCGGGATCACGCCGTTCTTCGTCCGCTCGGTATCATCGCGCAGATCGACGAAGATGATGCTCGGGTCGTCCATCTGCGCAATCCCCTGCCCGCAATGTAGTGACAGGTTCATTCGCTCGGGATCGTCCTGCTTCAGTCCAATCTTCAGGTTCGCCGGCACCGCCACATCCATCATCTTCGGGTTGGCAAGATTGAGGTTCTCCATGATCGCCACATACTCGGCCTCGCTCGAGACCTGCAGGCGCGGGTTGTAGACCTTCTCCTCGCCGATAGTGCTGACCGTGTCGCCCTTGTAGTCATGCGCCGGGTAGACCAGCGTGTCGTCCGGCAGCATCAGAAGCTTGTTGAAGATAGAATCATACTGGGCTGCGGCGTCGCCATGCTGGAAGTCGGTGCGGCCGGTACCGCGGATCAAAAGCGTATCGCCAGTAAACACTCGGTCGTCCATACGGAAGCAATAAGAATCTTTGGTGTGACCCGGGGTGTAGATGGTATCCAGTCTGATCCCTTCGATGTCGATAGGATCGCCCTCGGCAACGCGCATAGATACCACATCTACACCGCTCTGCTCGCCCATCACGGTGATGCAGCGTGTGCGGTCGCGCAAGGCGCCAAGCCCGGTGATGTGGTCGGCATGGATATGGGTATCGAGCGCCTTAATTAAGCGCAGATCGAGTTCATCGAGCAGTTGGAGATACCGATCCACCTTTTCGAGCACAGGGTCGATAATCAGCGCCTCGCCGCCACGGCGGCTCGCCAATAGATAGGTATAAGTACTCGACTCGCTATCGAAGAACTGGCGAAAAATCATGCGCGCGTATCCGGCCTATATTCACACACACAATACGTGGAATAGGCGCCCGGATGGAAACAGTTTCATGCGATCAAAGGCCGTAGAAGTACTCCGCCGTGTCGTTGAAGAACTTCGTCTGCTCCGCTGTAGGCCGGTCGGCTAGCACATCCTTCTGGGCCGCAATATATCCATCGAAGGACGTCCACATCCGCTCGACGGGGTAGTTGCTGCCGAAGAAGCAGCGGTCCGGACCAAACATGTCCAGTGCCGTATTGGTGGCGATCCGCATGATGTCGGCGTCGACCGTGCGGGTGAATGTGTTCAGGCCCGACACCTTGATGAACACATTCTCGCACGGCTTGAGCACCGCCAGCGCCTCTTTCCATTCCGCCACCATACTGTCATCTATCGCGGTAAGCATGCCGGCATGTACAAGGCAGATGCGCAGATTCGTAAACTCTCTGGCAATAATCGCCAAGTCGGCGAACTGCGAGGCGAACCCCTGAAAGTCAAATGTCAGCCCCTTGTTCGACAGGATGGATAACCCGCGCCGGAAACTAGTTGAAAGGCAAAAATCAGCGCGGTCCACGTAACGCCAATACTCGTTCCGAGGATGCCAATAGACCTGCTGACGGATGCCGCGCGTGTTGGCGTAGGACTGATGCTTTTCCAGAACACTCTCGAGGCTGGGGTCGGTAAGATCCGCATAGGCAACGATGCCGGTCGGAAAGCCCTCAGCGTCGGCCATGGCCTGCAAGCCGGCCGTCTCGTCCTCGGGGCGCGTGATATCGAAGTTGGCCTGCACGTGCACAGACTTGACCACGTTGTGGGGCGCGAAGTCCGCCTTCAGGTCCGCGACCGAGTATTCCTGCTTCAGCGCCGACCAGTCGTCTCCGAAGATCATCGGTCGCATGGGTTTGCTCATCCAGGGATAGTTACGTTCAAGATCCCAGAAGAGATGGTGGTGGGAATCGATGATCGGACCGTCATAACGCGGCATGAAAATACTCCTCCGGACTAACCTCTATTCACCGAGCGCCTTGTTGACGCGCGGCATAACCTCATGCGCCATAAGTTCCATAGACCGGCGCGATAGCGGAATGTCCGCCCAGTCGTGCCCAGTATACATCAACTGCCCGAACGGGCCGATGATCTCGCGCAATTCGAGAATCTGTTCAACCACGCTATCAACCGATCCGGCAATGACCTGAGTGTCGAGCGAGTGTCGCACCGAGACCTCGCCGTCGGGCTGGTCGGGGTATGACTTGAACAGCCCCATGCCCATTGCGCCGCGCCCCCTAAGCAGTTTCTTCTGGATGTTCGAGAAGTAGAAGCCGTAGGGCCCATCCTCGCTGCGAGCATACTTGATCGCCGTATCTGCGTCGTCGGCCACGAAGATGCTCTTGGCCACCGACCACTGGGAGGGATCTTCCGGCAGGCCGGCATTCTTCTGTCCCTCGACGAACTTCGGAAGATGGGTCGCGACCCAGTGGGCCTGCACATAGTTGGACGAGATGCCGCGCCAACCGCGTTCAGCAGCAGCTGTAACGCCCTTCGAATAGGGGGCAAGCGCCGTGAAAATGATTGGCGGATGGGGCTTCTGCAGGGGCTTCGGGATCAGGCCTTGGCCGATTTCCGGATAGAGCGTGCGCTCAGTCGAGGTTCTGAAGAACCTGCCTTCCAGATTATACGGCGCGTCCCCTGCCCAGATTGCCAGCACGTGGTCGATCGCCTCGACCATCTTCTCGTTTTTGTCGAGGTCGAGATTGCCGAACACTTCGATGTCCGACGGTAGGCCACCGGGACCGATGCCGAATAGGAACCGGCCGTTGAGTAGGTGGTCCATCATTGCTACCTGCGCGGCCACATGCACGGGATGGTAGCTCGGCATGTTGATCACGCCTGTGCCCAGCTTGATCTGTCTGGTACGCTCGATCAGGGTTGCCAGGAACACAAGGCAGCTGGTGATCGGTTCGGCCAGATCGGTCATATGCTCGCCAACGAAGCCCTCGGCGTAGCCGAGTTCGTCGGCGAGGATGAAGGCCTCCTGATCCTCGCGCAGGACCTCACGATAGTCGCGCGTGATGGGATGAACGGGCTGGGTAAAAAAGCCGAGTTTCATGAGCTTCTCCAAAGGGGCGAGCGCATTCATAGACGGGTACGCTTCATCGGTCACGTCAAACAAGTTTCTGCGCGCTAACAGGTGCGGTCGTATAATCATGATTGCCCGACGCGACGCGCCTGTGGCACGGCTGGTCGGGGATATCACGTAGAGGGTTTATGCGACCGAACCGAAATCTCATGGCTGCACTGCTGACGCTGCCCCTTTGGCTCGCCCCTGGCGCGGCGGGCGCGCAAGCCACCGATGATCCACAATTCCTCGCCTGGCTCGAGGGGCTGCGCGCGGATGCCCGTGCCAACGGCATCAGCGACTCGACGCTCGATCGCAGCCTAGTCGACGTGGCACCGATCCCGCGAGTGATAGAGCTCGACCGGCACCAACCCGAATCGACAATCACCTTCGAGACATATCAGGCCCGCATCGTCAGCCCGACCCGAATCAAGAACGGGCGTGCCAAGCTCGTGCAGCATCGCGCGCTGCTCGACGAGGTCGCCACCAAGTTCGGCGTGCAGCCGCGCTTCATCGTGGCGCTGTGGGGAATCGAAACCAACTTCGGCCAGTTCACCGGCGGATTTCCGGTAATCCATGCGCTTGCGACGCTCGCCTATGACGGACGACGTAGTAAGTATTTCCGCGGCGAGCTACTCAAAGCGCTGCAGATCGTGGAAGAGGGGCATATCGACCCGGCCCGGATGAAGGGGAGCTGGGCGGGCGCCATGGGCCAGTCTCAATTCATGCCATCGAGCTTCCTAAGCTTCGCCCATGACTATGACGGGGACGGCGCCAAGGACATCTGGAACACTCAGGCGGACGTGTTTGCCTCGGCTGCGAACTATCTCAGGGGTGTGGGCTGGCGCGACGATATCACCTGGGGCCGCAAGGTGACGCTCCCGAAAGGCTTCGATCCAGCGCTGGTGTCTCTGGACGTGAGAAAAACGCTCGGCGACTGGCAGGCGCTCGGCGTGCGCCGCATCGATGGCACCGACCTGCCGACGCGCAACATTACCGGGTCGATACTGCAACCGGGCGGCGCGGCCAGCCAAGGCTATATCGTCTACAACAATTACCGCGCAATCCTACGCTGGAACCGTTCGCACTATTTCGCTATTGCGGTCGGCGAGCTATCGGACCGAATCGCGGGTCGGTAGGGTAGAAACACTGCATGAGTGCAAGCGGCTCAGAAATCAGGGGGATGCGTAATTTGGGCCGTTTACTGCGGCCGATTGCCTTAGCCGCAATCTGTGCATTCGGGCTGACAGCCTGTGCCGAGACGGAACTACTCATCCACACGGCGAAGCAGGTCAAGGGGAAAAGTGATGCAGGCTCCAAGCTGGGCCGCTACAAGGTTGGCTCGCCCTATCAGATCAAGGGTGTCTGGTACTATCCCGCCGAAGACTACGGCTACACCGAAACCGGCATAGCGTCTTGGTACGGCCCAAACTTCCACGGCAAGAAGACCGCGAACGGTGAGACCTACAATCAGAACGACCTGACCGCAGCACATCGGACCCTACCGCTGCCGAGCGCCGTGCGTGTGATCAACCTCGAGAACGGTCGTTCGCTTGTCCTGCGCATCAACGACCGCGGGCCGTTCGCACATGGACGGATCATCGATGTCTCGCGGCGCGGGGCACAACTTCTCGGTTTCGAACGTAACGGCACGGCCAATGTCCGCGTCGACATTCTCGAGGAGGAAAGCAGGCAGCTGAAGGTCGCAGCCATCAACGGCGGCGCGCAACAGTTTCAGGTCGCGGCGGCGCCACGCGAGGCAGTGATCTCGCACCCGCTGCCATCCAACGGTAAACTGGCACCGGTCGAGACTGCACGCCAGGCACCGGTTCGGACAACACCGCCGAAACCTGCGCCGGTGCCCCGCACCCGGGCACCTAATCTGCCCGATGCGGTCGAGATTTTGCCTGTCTCGCCGACGGGTATCTACGTCCAGGCGGGGGCGTTCTCGCAGCTCGAAAACGCTCTGCGCATGCGCGATCGACTTTACACCATGGGGCCAACCCAGATCAGCCGCTTTGCGGTCTCCGGTGGTGAGATCTATCGAGTCCGGATCGGACCGCTGAAGACCGTCGAGATCGCCGACACTACATTGTCCCAAGTGATGAATGCGGGTGTCGATGGCGCACAACTGATCGTCGAGTGACCGCGTGACATTTTCGGACGCATCCACCGCCATACTTGCGAGACGCTCATCATCCTAAAACCGATTGCCATTGCCATGAATAGCCTAGTTCAACATACGCGCGTCGCGCTGCTTTCCCTCGCCGTTGCGGTCGTGGCGCCGATAGTCCCCGCCAGCGCTGCACCGCCGACGTTTGAGACATCCGCGCGCCAGGCGATCCTGTTGGACTTCGACACGGGCGCAGTGCTCTTCGAGAAGGATTCCAGCAGCCGCATGTTTCCGGCGTCGATGAGCAAGATCATGACGTCGCTTTTGGTGTTCGACGAATTGCGCGAAGGACGCCTACAGCTCGACAGTACCTTCCGGGTGTCTGAGAAGGCATGGCGTATGGGCGGCTCGAAGATGTTCGTAGGGGTCAACACCGAGATCAAGATCGAGGATCTTCTGCGTGGCGTGATTGTACAGTCCGGTAACGATGCCTCGATCGTGATCGCCGAGGGCATTGCCGGCAGCGAGAAGGCCTTCGCCGAACGCATGACCGAGCGCGCCCGCGAGATCGGACTTACGGGAACCCAGTTCCGGAACTCCACCGGCTGGCCCGACCCGGAGCATTTCACCACTGCGCGCGATCTCGCCATGCTGACGATGTTCCTGATCCGCGAGTATCCAGAGTTTTATGGTCTCTATTCGGAGCGCGAATTCACCTATGGCAAGAGCCTCGACGGCAAGCCAATCACTCAAGGCAACCGCAACCCACTTCTCTACAAGGCAGTTGGAGCAGATGGGCTCAAGACCGGGCACACGAAGGCGTCGGGATTCGGACTAACCGCATCGGCCGTCCGCGGCGAGCGGCGACTGGTTCTGGTGGTTAATGGCCTCGATAGCGTGCGTGCACGCAGCTCGGAGTCCGAACGGCTCCTCAACTGGGGCTTTCGGGTGTACAATAATTTCCCGCTCTTTCAGGCTGGCGAGACGGTCGAGGAGGCGAAGGTCTGGCTCGGTGATGCCGGAACGGTCCCGCTTATCATCGAAGATCCGCTCATCGTTACCATCCCTAAATCCTCGCGACGGGGTATGCGCGTGAAGGTGAAGTATGAAAGCCCCATTCCCGCGCCCGTCAACGCGGGCGTTACGGTCGCACAGATCGAGGTCACAGCGCCCAACATGGAACCCATTGTCCGGCCCCTTAAAACCGGGGGCGACGTGGACCAGCTAGCCTTCTTCGGCCGCATCAAGAGTGCCATCAACTTCATCATCTTCGGCTCGTCGTCGGGCGGTTGACGTAACCGGCAGCGCATGTGACATCTGCCGGTATGAATGCGAACCAGCCCGCGGGCAAATTCATCACGTTCGAAGGCGGGGAAGGGGCCGGTAAGACGACCCAGATAACCCGCCTGGCGGATCAGCTTCGTAGCCGCGGCATCGAGACCATCACTACCCGTGAACCCGGCGGCGCGCCCGGCGCCGATTCAATTCGTTCGCTGCTGGTCTCGGGCGCGACGGACAAGTGGGATCCGCTGAGTGAAGCCCTGCTACTGTATGCCGCACGCCGCGAACATCTAAAGCAGACCATTCGGCCAGCACTCAACCAAGGTGCCTGGGTCCTTTGCGACCGCTTCGCCGACTCTACCATGGCCTATCAGGGCTACGGCCACGGCATCTCGAAAGAATTTATCACCGCGCTCCACGATGCGGTGGTCGGCGACAGCAACCCCGACCTTTCGCTGATTATCGACATCCCCGTCGAGGTCGGCATCGCGCGCGCAAACTCAAGAAACACGACCACTCAGAGTGGCGAAGACCGCTTCGAGCGCATGGGCAAGGATTTTCATGAACGGCTCCGCGCCGGTTTCCTCGAGATCGCGGCCAGCGCCCCCGACCGGGTGCGCGTCATTGACGCCGACACGACCCCGGACGCTGTGTCTAACGCCGTTTGGCAGGCCGTGGCGGCTGCGTTCGGGCTGGGAGACGCACCATGAGTGATGAGCTGATCGAGCGCATCGAGCGCCCACGTATCGAAGCGGCAGGCCTGCTAGGCCATGATGCGGCGCGGCGCACCATCGTTCAGGCACGTGCCACCGGGCGGATGGCTCATGCCTGGCTGATTTCTGGGCCGCCCGGCATTGGCAAGGCAACCCTAGCCTGGCGGTTTGCTCGGCTGGTACTAGCGGACTCGAATGCGATCATCGAGCCCGACGACATCGAGACCGACCCGGCGCATCCGGACGTTCGCAAGCTCATTGCCGGCACGCATCCGGACTGCCGGCTGGTCCGCCGCAGCATGACCAAGCGCTCGCCCTATCGGTTCCGAACGGAGATCTCCGTTGAGGACATCCGGGATTCCGAGACCTTTCTGCACCATACGGCCGCCATGAGCGACTGGCGCTGCATGATCGTCGATGCAGCGGACGAGATGAACACCAACGCTCAGAACGCGTTACTAAAGGTCCTCGAGGAGCCGCCACCACGGACGCTCATCCTGCTGGTGGCCCATGTACCCTCGCGCCTGCTACCGACAATCCGCTCGCGCTGCCGCGACTTGCCATTGCAATCGCTAAACCCAAAGCAGGTTTCCGATGTCCTGGCGCGGACGGGCAACGACCTAGCCGGAGAAGACCTACGGATCATCTCAGATATTTCCGGCGGTTCGCCGGGACGGGCCATCGAATTGGCGCGTGCGGGCGGAGTCGAACTATATCGGGACCTGTCACAACTCGTTGAGGCCCTGCCGCATCTCGACACCGAACTGCTGCATACAACATCAGAGAAGTTCGCCGGCGCGGCCGGAGAGCCAGGATATCGCTCATTTCTCGAGATACTGAACTGGTGGCTGCTGCGTCGTATCCGGACTGACGCCACCGACGGGCAGGGCGGACATCGGCTTGAGCGCTGGCTAAAAGCATGGGAGAACGTCAACGAACTTACGATGCGCGCGGACAGTGTGAACCTCGACCGCAAACAAATTGTTCTGAATACGTTTTTTGAGCTTTCGGCCGCCGCGAAGGTAGCCTGACGAACGGACCCGGTGACCCGCCATGAGGTTATACCTGCTGCGTTATCTCACGCCGATGACCTACATAATGTGGATCGTGATCATCGTCGGCATGATCGAACACTTCTTCCTCGAGCCGCGTGGCATGGCGTTTCTACCACCCGCGGCGTTCGACTGGCTGCTAATCCTGATGTGGCCGTTGCTTGCAGCGGTCTGGTTTGGCCATAAGGAAGCCGAGAAACAGAAGGCGCTGCGACGAGAGCAGGAACAGCCCAGCGACCCCAAATGCTAGCCTCCTCAGATACTAAGACAAATCACACTGGCACCCGAAAGAACGACACCTTGGCATCCCGCCCGTACTATCTGACCACGCCGATTTACTATGTGAACGATCGGCCCCATATCGGCCATGCCTACACAACCCTCGCGTGCGACGTGCTCGCGCGTTTCAAGCGCCTAGACGGGTTCGACGTTCATTTCCTCACCGGTACGGACGAACACGGCCAGAAAGTCGAGAAATCGGCCAAGGCCGCGGGCGTCGACCCGCAGGCCTTCACCGATGAGGTCAGCCAGAACTTCCGCCGGCTCACGGAAGATATGAACTATTCCAACGACGACTTCATCCGAACAACGGAGGAACGTCACGTCCGCGCAGCTCAGGCGATCTGGCGGGCGATTGAGGATAATGGGCACATCTACCTAGATAGCTATTCAGGCTGGTATGCAGTGCGCGATGAGGCGTTCTATGCCGAATCCGAGCTAGAAGAGAACGCCGACGGTCAGAAAATTGCCCCCAGCGGGGCCGAGGTCGAATGGGTCGAGGAGCCGAGCTATTTCTTCGACCTTTCCAAATGGCAGCAGCCGCTGCTCGATTTCTATGCCGCTAATCCGAACTTTATCGGCCCAGACACGCGACGTAACGAGGTTGTCAGATTCGTCGAGGGCGGGCTCAAGGACCTGTCTATTAGCCGCACCAGCTTCAACTGGGGAATCCCGGTTCCCGACGACCCAGACCACATCATGTATGTATGGCTCGACGCGCTGACCAACTACCTGACGGCAGTAGGCTATCCTGAAAAGGAAAATCCCAACTATGTAGAGTATTGGCCCGCCGATCTTCACATGGTGGGCAAAGACATTGTGCGCTTCCACGCCGTCTACTGGCCGGCCTTCCTGATGGCCGCGGGGATGGCGCCGCCGAAGCGGGTCTATGCCCATGGCTGGCTGCTTAACAGGGGTGAGAAGATGTCCAAGTCCCTCGGTAACGTTGTGCTGCCTCAGGACTTGGTCGAACGCTACGGCCTCGACCCGGTACGCTATTATCTCCTGCGCGAGGTGCCGTTCGGCAATGATGGCTACATAAGCCACGAAACCATGGTCTCGCGCATCAACGGGGACCTAGCCAACGATATTGGCAATCTCGCCCAGCGTTCCCTGTCGATGATCGCGAAGAATTGCGGCGGGATGGTGCCGCGACCCGGCACATTCACAGCGGACGACAAAGCGCTGCTCGCGGCGGCGGCGGGTGCGCTCGACAGCGCACGCAGCGAGTTCGACCGGCAGGCTTTCCACCGCGGGCTAGAGGCCATCTGGCGCGTCGTTGGCGACGCCAATCGATATGTGGACGCTCAGGCCCCTTGGGAATTGCGTAAGTCCGACCCACCGCGTATGGCAACGGTGCTCTACACCCTGTTGGAGACGATTCGCCGTCTGGCGATCCTGATTCAGCCCGTGATGCCTTTCGGCGCAGCCGCCATGCTTGATCAGCTCGCGGTCCCGGCTGACGCACGCGATTTCACGCATCTTGCGCCGAACCACGCACTCGTGGCGGGTGTTGCGCTGCCCAAGCCAAGTCCGGTCTTTCCACGCTATGTGGACGAAGAGGTAACAGAATGAGCCCGATGCTAGTCGACAGCCACTGCCATCTGGACTTCCTGGATTTCGACGACGAGGTAGATGATGTAGTCGCCCGCGCCCGCGCCGCCGGCGTCGGTACCATGGTATCAATCTCTACCCATCTCAGCCGCTTCGACGGCGTGCGCGCCGTGGCCGAACGATTCGAAGACGTCTGGTGCACGGTGGGCGTGCATCCCCACTATGCAGGCGAAGAAGGGGTGGACGGCCCCGACCGGCTGGTTGAGATGGCTGCACATCCTCGCGTGGTTGGGATCGGCGAGTCCGGCCTTGACTATTACTATGACCGCAGCCCGCGAGACCGCCAGCAGGTAAGCTTCCGCGCGCACATCGCAGCCGCGCGCGAGACCGGGCTACCGTTGGTGGTGCATGCACGCGACGCAGACGAGGACACTGCCGATATCCTGCGCGACGAGATGGGGAAGGGCGCCTTCACCGGAGTCATGCATTGCTTCTCCAGTGGCCGCGGCCTGGCCGAGGCAGCGCTAGAACTCGGCATGTATGTGAGTTTCTCCGGCATCCTGACCTTCAAGAATGCTCAGGAACTTCGCGAGATCGCCCGCGACGTACCAGAGAACCGGCTGCTGGTCGAAACCGATGCGCCGTTCTTGGCGCCGGCGCCCAACCGCGGCAAGCGCAACGAGCCATCCTTCGTGGTGCACACCGCGGAAACTCTGGCCAACGTGAAAGGTATGACGGCCAGAGACCTGCAAAGGTGCACGACCGACAACTTCTTCCGGCTGTTCTCTCGCGCCGAGAGGCACAAAAGCCCGTGAAGGTAACAATGCTCGGTTGCGGCAGCTCGGGTGGGACGCCGCTGATGGGCCCGGACGGGTGGGCCGATATCGACCGCAACGACCCGCGCAACCGGCGGCGCCGGCCCTCGATAATCGTCGAGACCGACAGCACCCGGATCCTAGTCGACACCTCGCCTGATCTGCGTAACCAGCTTCTCGATATAAATGTCTGGGAAATCGACGCGATCCTGTACACCCATGCCCATGCGGACCATGTGAACGGAATCGACGATATCCGGAGCCTGAACTATCAACACGGTGGAGCGCTCGACGCTTGGGGAAGCGCCGAAACTCTCAAGATACTGCAGGAACGCTTCGGCTATATTTTCGAACCATATCGAGAGATTAATCCGCAATTCTGGCGTCCATGCCTAAGCCCAAACGTGATTGACGGGCCATTTTCAATCGGCGATATCGATATCCAGCCCTTCATCCAAGAGCACGGTCGGATGCCGTCGCTGGGTTTCCGTTTCGGATCATTTGCTTACTCGACAGATGTTAAAAGATTACCTGAGCATGCATTTGAGTTACTCGACGGCATCGATGTCTGGATCGTCGATGCGCTGAGTGACAACCCGCATCCGACTCACAGCCATGTGGAGCAGACGCTCGGCTGGATCGAGCGGATTGGACCGAGGCGCGCGATCCTGACCCATCTCAGCCACCGCACTGACTATGCGCGGCTCGCGGCGCGACTTCCCGCAGGCGTCGAACCAGGGCATGACGGACTGGTAATCCATGTTCCCGAATAATGTACCTAGAAGGAGTTTGTAATCCTCTGCTCGGCCCTAGCCTTTACGAAAACGCCGGAAACAAAGCCCAAAACGGAGTGCCACCAATCATGGAATGCGAAATCATCTATGTCGGAGATCCGATGTGCTCCTGGTGTTGGGGTTTCTCACCGGTCCTGAACAAGATCATCAAGAAATACAGCAATGCCGCGCCGACACGCTTGGTTGTAGGCGGCCTGCATGCGTTCGATACAGACCCCATGAGCGATGAGTACAAGGCCCGGATCAAGCATCACTGGGAACAGGTCGCGGAAGCTACAGGACAGCCCTTCAATTACGCCTTCTTCGACCGCGAGGGCTTCGTTCTCGACACGGAGCCGGCCTGCCGCGCGTCCGTTGTCGTTCGCAACATCAAGCCCGATGCGCTGATGCCGTTCTACGAGCGCATACACAAGGGCTACTACTTGGAAAACATGGACACGACCAAACTCGAAACCTTCGAGCAGTATGCCGAAGCCGAGGGCATCGACGCGAAAACGTTTACCACCGTGTTCGAATCCGAGGAGGCGAAGCAGGAGACGATCAACGACTTTGCCTGGTGCCAGCAGGCGGGTGTCGCGGGTTTTCCCACGATGGTCTTACGCGAAGACGAAGCTCTTTGCGCCTTGAGTGTTGGGTATCAGCCGTTTGACAGCCTGCAACCAATCCTCGACGCCTGGGTGTCGGGCGAACTGAGCATTAAGAAGCAAGTGGAGTTGGCGCGGGCTGCGGGAAACCCCGTTACGACACACTAGAACCGAAAAATAATATTAATATAATTAAATAAGATATTGTTTTTGTTTTAAGACCAGTATTTAACATAATATATATTATACGCCTTGTTTGTCTTTTCGTATTCACGCAACCCTCTGTTTACTGTCCTGTCCTGTCCCGTGCCGTCGGCTTCGCTCATTCAAAACGTTTTCACGTCGCCGGCGCCGCCATAGGCCATCCAGCCACCGTCCACGAACAAGGTCTCGCCGGTAATGTAGGACGCCATGTCCGACGCTAGGAATGCGATCGCCTGTCCCACCTCGGTCGGCGTGCCCAACCTGCCTAGAGGCGTGCGATTGTTGAGCCGATCAGTGTCCACTTTGCCTACGTCCACTAATCCTTGGATCATCGGTGTCGCGATATAGCCAGGGCCAACGGCATTTACACGAACGCCCCTGTCGCCCCATTCGCAGGCCAATTCGCGGGTCAGCGCTATTATCGCTGCCTTCGAGGGGCCATAAGCCGTGCGCCGGGGCCAGCCTCCGGGACCGTTCACCGAGGCGATGTTGACGATGGAGCCCGACCCCTGCGCTACCATGATCCGAGCCGCCGCGCGGCAGACCTGGTAGGTGCCGCGGAAGTTCACGTCCATAATGCGCTGCCAGGGCTCCATGTCGCGCTCTAGGGCATACTTGACCTCGTCGACAACGCCCGCTGCGTTAACCGCAATATCGAGCCCGCCCAGTGCGTCCGCTGCCGCGCTAGTCGTGGCCTCTACCTGCGGCTCCTCTGCCACGTCGCACACGAAGGTCGGGCAATCACCAAGCTGCGCACTCGATGTTGCGAGCCCCTCCTCGCTGATATCCGCGATGGCAACCGTCGCGCCGAGATCACGGAGGATGCCGGCGGTCGTCGCTCCAATGCCACTCGCGCCGCCAGTCACGAGTGCGCGCTTGCCGTTGAGTGAAATACCAATCGCCATGTCGCCTCCCGAGAATACCTTCAAACTGATTGGACCACTGCGCACGCGTCGCGGCAAGGCGTTGTCCATCAAAACGCGGCGAATTCGAATAATCGGGAGAACCGAAGGCAGTCTTAGCCAAACTGAAGTTCGTCCGACCAGACACGTTCGAGACCGCGCGCCGCAGCAACCAAGTGGCACCTAGGTTCTCGTCGTCGGCGCAAATCTCGGCCTAGCCCGAGGCCAGCGGGTGCTATCATCCGACTGGTATGGATTTTGGTGCGGCGCGACGGCCGCTGCGATCAACACCCGCATGCTTACTGTCTGCAATGCGATTAAATCCGCGGGACGATCATCTTCGCAACGATCACCTTCTAACTGGACAACAACACGCCCCAGACCTCTGCTGGCCCTGCACCAGATCCTCGGAGCATTATTTCGACTCCCCCTCGAACTACGAACCTCGGGACATGCAACCCGAAATCGGTAACTAACTCACGAATATTTAGCTCACTCAGTAATGCGTCCATTCCATCGAATCTCGCCACACACTAGGCTTCGATTTCCCTCAACTCCGGAGGCAAAAATGACGGCGCGCAACATCGACCGCCTGATCGATATCATGGCTCAGCTGCGCCACCCTACAAGCGGCTGCCCCTGGGATATCGAGCAGGATTTCAGATCTATTGCACCATATACCATCGAGGAGGCATACGAGGTCGCAGACGCGATCGAGCGCGGCGACCGCGAGAGCTTGCGCGACGAACTCGGCGATCTGCTGCTCCAAGTCGTTTTCCATGCCCGTATGGCCGAAGAGGAGAAATCTTTCGATTTCGAGGACGTCGCCGGTGCAATCGTAGACAAGCTGGTCCGCCGCCATCCGCATGTCTTCGACACAGACAATCACAATCCAGAGTCCAACCTGCGCGACGACTGGGAGCGCCAGAAGGCGCACGAACGCGAGGAAAAATCAGAGGCCCGGGGCGAAATACCTAGCCTGCTGGACGACGTCCCCGTCGCCCTGCCTGCCCTCACACGGGCCGAGAAACTTCAGAAACGGGCTGCGCGCGGTGGCTTCGACTGGGAAGAACTCGGGCCGGTAATCGAAAAACTCGAGGAAGAGCTGGAGGAATTGAAGGCCGAGATTTCCAACGGCGGATCCGCCGAGCGGATGTCCGATGAAATGGGAGATCTCCTTTTTTCGTGCGTCAATCTTGCCCGACATCTCAAACTGAACCCGGAGAATTCGCTGCAGGGTACCAATGCCAAATTCGAACGCCGCTTCCGCGATGTCGAGAACACGATCCGTGATGATGGTCTCACCTGGGACAAAGTCGGATTGAATATTTACGAGGAACGCTGGCAAGCAGCAAAAAGGCGTGGGTTGTAAACTCCTGCAACTCCCCGCGTGCTCCACGCATCCGCCTTGGCGGTCGTCCAACTGCAGAAGGATAACTCGTGATCGCGCTTTACGTAAATGGCCAGCCATTGAGTATACAATGGCTCTCAGGCCAATGAACGCAGCTTTCAAATGGTGCGATGTCGGCTTCCCTTATCATCGTGCATCTGCGTTACCCGGGGCCAGTACATCGCGAATAGTTTCCCAGACATCCAGGCTCGTTGCTGTCAACATGTCGCCCTTCGGACGGGTCAGGTCATAACGCCCGCCGTTGAGCAATGCATTGTGCCCGCCGGCTTCACGAACCAAAAAACTCCCGGCAGCATGATCCCATGGCAGCAGTTTGGTATAGGCCGAGAAAGACCGTTCGCCGGACAGAATGCGGATATACTCGTTGCCCGCGCAGCGCGGCGGGAACACCTGACGCACGGTCTCGGGAGCGGCCTCCGCCCGTTCGCGTAGATAGCGCGCCGCGGTGCCGACGAAATCGGATGTCCCACCAGCCGTCCCCAGGCTGATTGCCCGCCCGTCGAGCGAAACCCCCTCACCGCGCGCACCGAAGGCCAGCCGTTCGGAGACCGGCTCGTAGATCCAGCCGGCCTCGACCTCACCGCGCACGACATAGGCAACAATGACGGCAAATGTCGGACGGCCATTGGCGAAGTTCCACGTGCCGTCGACCGGGTCGATGACCCAGACCGGTGCGTCGCCCGACAGTCTCTCGAACACCGACCTGTCCGCAAAGACTGCCTCTTCACCTACGACCACACTCCCCGGCACAAGCTCAGGCAAATGCCGGGCCAGCCAAGCCTCGGACTCAATATCGGCGACAGTCACAAGTTCGCCACCCTCCTTCTCATCGACCTCCCCTTCCCCAAGTGCCCGGAAACGCGGCAGGATAATGTTTACCGCAGCAGCGCGAATCAGTTCGGACACGCGTTCATGGTTGGATCGCACGATGCTCATTCGACCGGCAGCCGTTCCGCCAGCCGCTTTCGAAAGCGGGCAATGTCGCGCGGCGCAAGGCGCACCGTTACCCGTGCGCGGCCATCACTGTCATCGCGTTCGAGCACTTCGCCCCTCTCATAGAGCCAGGCAAGGCCGGCCCCATCGGCGAAGGCCACGTCGAACGTCTCCACGCTTTCGTCCGCGGCGAGAACCGCATCGATGCATGCCAGAAAATCGTCGCACCCCTCGCCTGTCTGGGCCGAGAGCATCACCACATCGTCATTGTAGTGCGTTTGCTCGGCTAAGAAAGCGTGCTCCTCCGTATCGATCAGGTCGATCTTGTTGAGCACTTCTATCTGCACCGGGGGCGGCTTGGCGGTGCCGTCGTCGTCCAGCCGTTCCACACCGTCCAGAAGATTTTCGAGGATGTCTTCAACATCGGCGCGCTGCGCATTCGTGTCGGGATCGGCGCAATCGCGCACATGAACGATTACATCCGCCGCGGTGACCTCTTCAAGCGTCGCCCGAAAGGCTGCGACTAGGTCTGTAGGCAGTTCCGAGATAAACCCCACCGTATCGGACAGGATCGCCGTCCGACCCGACGGCAACTCGAGCTGGCGCATCGTCGGGTCGAGTGTCGCGAACAGCATGTCCTCGGCGAAGACCTCGGCCGCAGTGATCCGGTTGAAAAGCGTTGATTTTCCGGCATTTGTGTAGCCCGCTAGCGCGATCAGCGGATACGGCACACGCGCGCGCGCCTTGCGGTGCAGCCCCCGAGTGCGGCGCACTTGGTCGAGTTCGCGTTTCAAACGAGCAAGACGGTCGTCAATTAGACGCCGGTCGATCTCGATCTGACGTTCGCCCGGCCCGCCGACGAAACCAAAACCGCCACGCTGGCGCTCGAGATGGGTCCACGAACGTACGAGCCGACTACGCTGATAGCTGAGTGCTGCTAATTCTACCTGTAGTTGCCCTTCCCGGGTGCGGGCCCGGGCCCCAAATATTTCGAGGATGAGCCCGGTCCGATCAATCACTTTGCACTTCCATGTACGTTCCAAATTACGCTGCTGGACGGGCGTGAGTGGCCAGCCGACGATCACTAGGTCGATCTCTTCGGCCTTAATACGGTCGCACACCTCGTCGACTACACCGCCACCGAACAGGGTCGACGGCCGAGGCCGAGTAACAACGACCGCGCGTTGGGCCACGATGTTTAGCGAGATAGCAAGTGCCAACCCCGCAGTCTCATCGAGCCGGGTGTCAGGGCTACGTGCATCGGCACCGCTCGAACAAGGGATAACCGGTTGCAACACCATGGTGCGCGTCGGCGTCGCCCCGATCTCGTCGGTCGTGGAATCCGTGTTTGTGCCCAAGACGAGCGTTTACTTAGCCGGTTCGGCTTCCGCCTCGTCTCTCTCCGGCTCAAACAGATCAATTGGCATCGACGGCATCACCGTTGAGATCGCATGTTTGTAGACCAGTTGCGAGTGCGCATCACGGCGCAGCAAGACACAAAAATTATCGAACCAGGTCACAACGCCCTGCAGCTTGACGCCATTGACGAGAAAAACCGTGACCGGGGTTTTGTTCTTACGAATGTTGTTTAGAAAGACATCCTGAACATTCTGTGACCGTTCTTCAGCCATCTTATTACCTCAAATGTTGTTCTTGGGTGTGTTGTATTATGTGATGCACGGACGGTGTTGTGTCATGTGTTTGATTTGCCGCAAAGCACTACTGACAACTCCTTATACGTTAGGCTCCGCGGAACAGATTTCCAGTCTTCAACTCAAAGATTTCTTGCGCTGCGTGTCGTCGAGCGCCGCCGGCATCGCTTCCATGTAGTCCATGTAGCGTTTGTGGAGCGCCACGCTCAGGGAACCTGGCTTGCCATTCGCAATCACCACATCATCGATGCTGGTCACCGGTGTGACGAAGTGCGACGAGTTGCTCAGGAAGGCTTCACGCGCGGCCAAAGCCTCTTCGCGGGTGAACTTTCGCTCCTCAACCGGAACCTCCTGCACTTCGGCGAGTGCGAGGATCGCTTGGCGGGTAATCCCGCGCAGAATATCTGGTCCCGCCGGGCGGGTAACCAGCGTACCTTCATCCGTCACAATCCAAGCGTTCGAAGACGTGCCTTCGGTCACGAAACCATCGCCGTCGCACATCCAAGCTTCATAGGCCCCGGCTTCGGCGGCCGCCTGCTTTCCGAGTACGTTCGGCAAAAGCGCTACGGTCTTGATATCACACCGTGCCCAGCGCAAATCGTCGATCGTGATAACCGCGACTCCATTCTCACGCATCTCCGTCGGGAATTCGGAAATCGGCCTAATGGTCATGACCAGCACCGGTCGGCCTACTATCGGAAATTTGTGATCGCGCGGCGCCACGCCGCGGGTTACCTGAATATATACCAGTCCGGTAGCATAACGGTTCCGCCGGATGAGTTCCCGTATCGCCACTCCCAGCGCCGACCGCGAGATCGGCCAGGACATACGGAGCTCTTCGAGAGACCGGCCGAGCCGATCGAGATGCGCGTCCTCGTCGACTAACCGTCCACGGAAAAGATGGATGACCTCATATACGCCGTCGGCCAACTGATAGCCCCGATCCTCCACATGCACTGCAGCGCGGCGATGGTCGATATATCGGCCGTTCACATAGGCAAAACGCGGCATTATCGCCTCCCGTCAGCGCGAACTAGAAGAATTCGAGGCGCACAGCGAACATCTTCTCAACCTTGCGGACTGCGTCCTTTGTCGCAAACAGGATAACCCGGTCGCCCGAATTGATGACCGTATCCTTGGTGCCCATAAGCACGTCTTCGTCACGCAGAATCGCAGCGACGATCACGCCGGCAGGCAGCTTCGCGTCTTTAATCGGTTTGCCGACGAGGTTCGACGTATCGAGGGCTTCGGCCTCGATGACCTCGCCGAAATTTTCTCCGATCGAGTGGACCGACCGAATACGGCCGCGCCGGATAATCTGGAGGATCGTGGATACGGTAATCACCCGGGGGTTTACGACCACGTCGATGCCGAGCGGAGCCAACAGCGGATTGTAGGTATTACTGTTGACCAAGGTAACCGCTCGTTCCGCGCCATAGCGTTTGGCAAGCAGTGAGGCGAGGATATTCACCTCGTCATCGTTGGTGACGGCTACGACAGTGCTCGCTTTGCTGACACTGGCCTCGCTCAAAATTTCTGGATCGAGCGCATCGCCATGAATAACGCCTGTCTTACCTAACGCCTGCGCCGCTTCTTCCGCGCGCTCCTGCTTGAGCTCGATGATCCGGGCCGAGATTCCTGAGAACTGCTCCTCGATATCCGCGGCCAAGCTCTGACCGATATTGCCGCCGCCGATGATAATGACACGACGAGCCTCCTGCTCATCATGCCCAAAGGCGGCCATCGCCCGCGGCACATGCTCAGGATCGATCACAATATACACCTCGTCACCGGCCTCTAGATGATCGTCACCGTTGGGCACTATCGGGTTTCCCTCCCGGATAATACCGATGATCGAAAGACGCAGATCGGGGAACAGTGTAGTGAGCTGTCGCAGCTGCGTATTGAGGATCGGGCAATCATCCTCGCAACGCACGCCGATCAGCCGCAGACGATTGTTAGCCAGCGGAATCATCTCGAATGATCCGGGCACCGTAAACCGACGGCCGATTGCCCGTGCGACCTCGATCTCGGGCGAAATGATCACGTCGATCGGCATGTGATCGCGCGAAAAGAGATCCGACCAGATCGGGTTTCGATAGGCCTGAGAACGCACACGGGCGATCTTCATTGGCACGTCGAACAGGGAATGCGCCACCTGGCAGGCGATCATGTTCACTTCATCGGCGAAGGTGACCGCGACGATCATGTCCGCATCACGCGCGCCGGCGGCCTCGAGCACATCGGGATGCGAGGCAAACCCTATCATCGTCGTCACGTCGAGCGTGTCCCGAATCCGACGGATCAACTCCGGGCTCTGGTCAATGACCGTTACATCGACCCGCTCGGCGGCAAGCTCGCGTGCGATACTCGATCCAACCTGACCGCCACCACAGATAATCGCTTTCATGGGATTCCCCCGAAATCAGCCGCATAGACCACACCGCCGCATACGGCGCCCGGTCGCGTAGGCTACTCCTCGGCCCCTGCGCCGGGTCCTTTTACGCCAAGTGACTTCAGTTTGCGATGCAGTGCGGAGCGCTCCATGCCCACAAACGTCGCCGTCTTGGAGATGTTTCCACCGAACCGTTTTACCTGCGCTTCAAGATACTGTCGCTCGAACTCCTCACGGGCATCGCGCAATCCAAGTGCTAGAAACTCAGTGTTCGACGTGCCCTGAAGCGCTCTCGGGGTTTTCTCGAGGATTTCCGGCGGCAGCATTTCCGAGCGAATAGAATCGCCCTGATCACTCGATGCCATTATCAGCAGCCACTCGATGACATTTCGCAGCTGACGCACATTCCCCGGCCAGCTGTGCCCCTGTAGCGCCGTCATCGCGTCCGGCCCGATTCGGCGCGGCGGCATTCCGGCCTGTTCGGATGCCCGCCGCATGAAGTGTTCCGCCAACCTTGGAATATCCTCGCGCCGGTCGGTCAGGTTGGGCACGTCGAACGGTACCACATTCAACCGGTAGAATAGATCCTCACGAAAGTGCCCGGCCTGAATTTTCTCCTGCAGATCACGGGTGCTTGTCGCCACCACTCGCACATCGACCCTTATGCGCTGGCCGCCGCCTACCCGCTCAAACGTCTGGTCCTGCAGGACGCGCACAATCTTACCTTGTGTCTCCAGCGGCATATCGCCGACTTCATCGAGCAACAGGGTCCCGTTATGAGCTTGCTCGAAGAGTCCGATTTTGCGTCCCTCGACTTCGTTGCTACGGCCGCTCTCGACACCAAACAACTCGACCTCCATACGGTCCGGCGCCATCGAAGCGCAATTGACCACTACGAAGGGCTGGTCGGCGCGGCGCGAGCAGGCGTGAAGCATGCGCGCCACTACCTCCTTGCCCGCCCCAGCTGGGCCGGTAATCAGCACCCGGCTGCCTGTCGGCGCCACCTTATCGATTCCCTGGCGGAGCTGCACAACCGCCGGAGAATCGCCAACAAGCTCTGTCTCAGCCCCGGCACGCAGGCGAAGTTCCCTGTTCTCGCGGCGCAGCCGAGCAGCCTCGATGGCGCGGCTAATAATGGTGATCAACCGGTCCGTCTTGAAAGGCTTCTCGATATAGTCATACGCCCCGACCTTAATCGCCTGTACCGCCGTTTCGACCGATCCATGTCCGCTGATCATCACGACGGGCACGTTCGGGTGTTCGCGCCGGATCAGGTGGAGAAGCTCCATACCGTCGAGTGAGCTGTCTTCGAGCCAGATGTCCAGCACCACTAGGCTCGGCCGGCGCGCAGCGATCTGTTCTATCGCCTGCTCGGCGTTAGACGCATCGCGCGTTTCGTAGCCTTCGTCTCCAAGGACGCCGGAAATCAGAAGACGAATATCGTCTTCATCATCGACTATGAGAATATCTTCTGCCATGCCGTGACGTGCCGCCTAGCTCTGTATCGGCCGGACCGCGGCCTCTGCTTGCCCCGAAGTAGGAAGGTCCATCTGCAGCGTCAGCACAATACGTGCACCTTGCAGATCTGCACCCCGATCCTCGAGGATCAGGGTTCCACCATGTTGCTCGACGATTCGCGAGACAATCGCCAGCCCCAAGCCCGTGCCCTTGGAGCGAGTTGTTACATAAGGCTCGGTAAGTCGCGCGCGCTCCTCGACCGGTAACCCACATCCATTATCCTCAACAAGGATCAAGGCGGTGTTGAGCTGCGTGGTGACTTGCAGCCGCACCCAGCCCGTCTCGTCATCGTCATCAGACCGCCCAACGATCGCATCGACAGCATTCTGCAACAGGTTGGTAAGCGCCTGGCTGAGCAGGCCGGCATCGCAGTTCGCCGTCACCGGACAGTCGGGGGACTCAAGTTCGAACCGTATGTCCGAGCGGGCCTGATCCTGTAAGAAAACGGCCTCACGGCAAATTTTCACCAAGTCCGCAGGCTGTATGACCGGGTTCGGCATACGCGCAAAGGCCGAAAATTCATCGACCATGCGGCCGATGTCTCCAACCTGGCGCACAATCGTGTCCGTGCATTGGGCGAAGACCTCGGGGTCGCTCTCCACCTCCTTCAGATACTTGCGCTTGAGGCGCTCCGCGGACAGCTGGATGGGGGTCAAAGGGTTCTTAATCTCATGAGCTATCCGGCGTGCCACGTCCGCCCACGCGGCCTTGCGCTGCGCCGACTGAAGTTCCGTGACGTCATCGAAGGTAACGACAAAACCAATTACCGCCTGCTGGGCATCATGCTCCGCGGCGATGCGGACATGCAGCGTCTTGCGATCGGTTTCCGTCTCCACGGCAACCTCGTCCTCAACCAGGCGCTCTGGATCCGCGATCGCGCAAGCAATCAGGTCCGCTAGTTCAGGCACACATTCACTCAGATCTCGTCCCATCAGCTGGTCGAGCCGAAGGCCGAGCAGCGCGGTAGCGGATCGGTTGGGCAGGCTAACCCGGCCGGCACCGTCTAGCCCAACCACGCCCGCCGAAACACCGCCGAGAACCGCCTCGGTGAAACGTCGACGATCCTCCAGTTGACGGTTGGCTTCCGTCAGTTCACGGCGCTGCTCATCGAGCTGGCGTGTCATGCGGTTGAACGACCGGGTGAGCATGCCTATCTCGTCGTCGGACCGGCTAGCCTCGGCGAGGCGTACGCCGAGATTGCCAGAGCGCACCATCTCGGCTGCATGGACAAGGCTCGCGATCGGTCGAGTGAGCCGATTGGCGAAAACAAAGGCGAGCCCCACGGCTGTCATCAGCAACAGAAGAGTGACAATCACGAAGATCGCCGCGAGTTCGATCTGCAGCTCAGTGAGTTCGGATTCCACAAGCGCATAGTCGCGTGCGGCACGCCGGGTTGTCTCGCGCAGTTCCAGTACATTAGGGTCGATGAAGCGCCCGACATACAGGAAGACCTTCGGCTGCACATCTAATGCGACCAGCGCACGCACCCGGTCCCGGTTCTCCGCCACAAGGACCACCGGCTGACCGCTGCTCGAATCCTCGAAGGCCCAAGCCGGTGGCAGATCGAAGCTCAGCGAGGATGTGAAACCCGCCTCCGTGAGCGTGCGCTTGAACGGGTCGAGCAGGAGCGCGCCATGGACGGAATGCCGCTCGGTGAGTATCTCCAAGCTACGCTGAGTGCGCCGGCTATTTGTCGCGATCTGGGGCCAGATGCGGTTCAGTTCTTGAGTCATCGCAATCGTGTCGGAGCGAAATATCTGTTCATGCTCGCTCAGATACGCATCCGAGACCCGTACCGAGCTTTCGACCGCCTGCCGAACCCTGTCGCTAAACCAGTTCTGGATCGTGACGTTGAAGAACAGCGCAGCCAGAACCACCGCGAGGATTGCCGGAACAATCGCGACGACGGAAAAAAGCCCGACTAACCTGACATGGAGACGGGCTGCCGCAAGTCCGGACCTGCGACGCCCCCACATGCGCACCAGCGCCTGCACGACAACCGCGCCGAGAGCCAGAACAAGCACTAGGTCGATCGCAACGAAAACGTCTAGCGCAGACTCACCCATGCCGAAGTCGCTATTGCCCGTCAGGGTTAGGAATGTGGCGATCGCCGCCGTTACGCCCACTGCCATCAGGGTGAACGCCAAGTACCGAGCGATATTGGCGCGCCTCGCCCAATTAACAGCACGCCGTAACGCTGCCGCGTCCCGGCGTGCCGCGCCGCGCGGATACTTCTGCGATGCCTCTGACGTCACCTGCAGCGCGTGTCCGGGCGCCTTCCCTGCGCTTACATCATCGGTCATTCGATGCTCGATAGTACACGTGCCTGCCTAGATGCCGATTGGCTGCCTCGACTGAATATGGGGCCGCACCGGTCAAAGCGCACGATGCACTATTTTACGCCCCGCACAACATCAATGTCTAACTCACCTATTTTCTTACGTAATGTATTTCTGTTGAGCCCCAGAAGAGCGGCGGCGCGAACTTGGTTTCCGCGTGTAGCCTCTAGCGCCAGCGTGATTAGCGGCCGCTCCATCTCATGCAGCACGCGGCCGTATAACCCGGGTGCCGGCAATCCTTCGTGATGGGCTGAAAAATACGTCCGAAGGTGCCGCTCAACCGCATCAGAAAGAGATTCCTCGCTCGAGCCCGCCTCCCCCGTACTGCCGGGCGAAGACTGCGCCAGTTCGGCCTCGACGGTCTCGAGGCTGATCAAGTCTTCGTTGTAAAGCACGGACAGCCGCTGAACGAGGTTCTCAAGTTCTCGAACGTTTCCGGGCCAACGATACCGCTGCAATCGTTTGATCGCCTCAGGTGCAAAGCTCTTGGGCGCGGCATGGACCGTCTCCGCACGCGACAGGAAATGGCTAACCAGTTCTGGAATATCCCCCGAACGTTCGCGCAGCGGAGGGATGCGCAACGGGACAACATTCAGGCGGTAATAAAGATCCTCGCGAAACAGGCCCTGACGTACAGCCAAGCCCAGGTCACGATGGGTCGCAGCGATGATGCGCACGTTGGTTGAAATCGCGGACCGCCCGCCGACCATGGTGTATTCGCCCTCCTGAAGCACGCGCAGAAGGCGCGTCTGGGCTTCGATCGGCATATCGCCGATCTCGTCGAGGAACAGGGTCCCGCCCTCGGCCTGCTCGAAGCGACCGGAATAGCGGCTGGTTGCCCCGGTGAACGCGCCCTTCTCATGTCCGAACAGTTCGCTTTCAATCAGTTCTCGGGGGATCGCAGCCATGTTGATTGCAATGAAGGGGCCAAAGCGGCGCTTGCCATAATCATGCAGCGCCCGCGCGACCAGTTCCTTACCGGTGCCGGACTCGCCCGTAACCATAACGGTAAGATCCGTATTCATGAGCCGAGCCAGAACCCGGTAGATGTCCTGCATCGCCGCCGAGCGCCCAATGAGCGGCAGGTCTTCCTCCTCGCCGGGTAGGGTATGGTCCGTCGTCACAGCCGGCTCAGGAGCCTCAGACAGGGCTCGCTGGACCACAAAGACCACTTCCTTCAGATCGAAGGGCTTAGGTAGGTATTCGAACGCGCCCCGCTCGGTCGCGCGCACTGCCGTGAGCAGTGTGTTCTGTGCACTCATCACTATAATCCGTAGATCAGGCCGGATCTTGCGGATGCGCGGAATAAGGTCGAGGCCATTCTCGTCCGGCATAACCACGTCGGTGATGACTAGATCTCCCTCGCCCTCTGAAATCCAGCGCCACAGGTTAGCTGCCGTCCCCGTGGAGCGAACCTCGTGGCCGATCCGGCCAAGCGCCTGCCCCAGAACCGTGCGGATACTCCGGTCGTCATCCGCAATCAGGATCGTCGCGCCGCTCATTACGCTTGCTCCGCGTCGGTTTCATCCACCGGCAACATCACGCGAAAGGCCGTCCCCGACCAGTCGCTCTCCAGATCGATGACCCCCCCATGATCGCGTACTAACTTCGCCACCAGAGCCAGTCCGAGCCCGCTGCCGTTATTCTTCGAGGTGACGAACGGATCGAACAGGTAGGGGCGAATGTCCGACGGCACGCCCGGGCCATTGTCACGGATCGTGATCTCGATCGGGAGGTCAACGCGCTCGCCCGAGCCGGGAAGTGCCAGTCGGAGCCCGTGGCGATAGCGGGTCTCGATACGGATTTCACCGCCAGAGGACCCAAGCGCTTCGGCAGCGTTCTTGGCAAGGTTGAGGAATACCTGAATTAATTGGTCGCGATTGCCGGAGACCATCGGTAGCGAAGGATCGAACAATGGCAGGAAACGAACATGCCGTGCAAATCCGCTTTCCGCTGATCTCTGGACCCGGTCGAGGACCTCGTGGATGTTGACCGCCGAACGTTCCGGCAACCCCTCGTCCGAAAACGCCTCCATGCGATTCACAAGGGAGACGATCCTGTCCGCCTCGTCGCAAATCAGCTGAGTCAGCTCCCGACCGTCGTCATCGGTGCCGTCCTCGAGTAGCTGCGCCGCGCCGCGGATGCCCGAAAGGGGATTTTTTACTTCATGCGCTAGCATGGACGCCATGGCCGTTACCGACCGGGCGGCACCGCGATGCACGAGTTGGCGATCTATGTGGCGGGCTAGCGTCTGCTCATGCAGGCTCACAACCACGAGACCAGAGCCATCGAACAGCGGCTGCGACTGCACGGACATCTCGCGTTCGCTGAGGCGTGGCCCGTCGATCCGCACATCACGCTCTGCGTAGCTCGCACTGTCCTGCCGTGATTTTTCTATTACAAAAAACAGTGGGTTATCCAGCGTTATGAATTCGTCGAGACAATGTCCAACCAGTCCGTGGGCGGCGGTGTCAAAGAGATGCTCCGCCGCATAGTTCACATACCCAATGCGGTTCCCCTCACCCACCGCGATTACCGCGTCGGACAGGGAGTTCAGCACCGACATGGCGTCGATGCCGTCCTGCAATTCAGATCCGTCCGCTTCGGTATGATCACTCGCAACGGACATCAGGCGACACCGAGCGAGCGATCGTGGAAACGCCGCATCTCATCGAAAATCACCGCCGGATCGAGGGTGTTGTTGACCACGTTCCGGAATTCCGCCGCCCCCGGTAGGCCGGTCAGGTACCAGCCGATATGTTTTCGGGCGTTGCGGATCCCGTTGCTCACACCGTAAAGGCTTAGCATCCCGTCGAGATGCTCGCGCAAAACCGCCCAGCGCTCTGGAATGTCCGGTTCCGCGCGCGCCTGTCCAGTCATGAAGTGATATGCCACATCCCCCGGGAACCAGGGCCGGCCCTGAGCCGCCCGACCGATCATAACCGCGTCCGCGCCGGAACGTTTCATACATCCATAGGCATCGTCGATCGAACGAATGTCACCATTGGCGATCAGTGGAATCGAGATGTTGTCGCGTACTTCGGCGATGAAGTCCCAATCGGCCGTCCCGGTATAGAACTGGCAGCGGGTGCGGCCATGCACCGTGACCAACTGAATCCCAAGATCCTCGGCGATGCGCGCGAGCTCCGGCGCGTTGCGGCTAGCATCGTCCCAGCCGCTGCGCATCTTGACTGTCACCGGCACATCCACCGCATCGACAACTGCCGCCATGATCGCGGTCGCCAGAGGTACGTCGCGCATCATGGCCGACCCGCTTGCCTTTCGAACAATCTTCTTGGCTGGGCAGCCGAAGTTGATATCCACGATATCTGCGCCCCGGTCCACCGACATTCGTGCCGCCTCCGCCATGATTTCGGGTTCCGTACCCGCCAACTGGATCGAAGCGGGTCCTTCCACAGGATCGAACAGCATACGTCGCGAGGACTGGCGCGTGTTCAACAGCATCTGTCGGCTGGCGACCATCTCCGACACAACCAAACCCACTCCGAACCGCGCTGCGAGCTTGCGAAAAGGCTGATCGCTAACACCCGACATGGGCGCCAGAACAACGCGGTTTCGAATGTGGACGGGACCAATATCAAGGGGCTCGGTCGTATTCAACGTAGTGTTGCCTAAATTTTATGCATAATTGATCGTTGACTATTCAGTGTGCATATTAAGATTTTTTGTGCAGCGCAACAAGCGTAAACTTTGGCATCTAGCCGATGATCACGTCGGTGACGAACTTAACGCCGGGAAAAGCAAGCGTAATTAACAGGAAGGCAAGGAGGACAATCCGAGCGGCCCGACGCCCCCTTAACCCGCTGCCCCAGTGCAGCATCAGCAGGACACCGATGACGACGAAGGTCAGGATGGAAAGAAGCGTCTTGTGATCGAGGCTGACAATTGCGCCGGAAACGGCTAGATGAGTCGCCATACCGGTCATTAGCCCGACGCCCAATACGATCTCGGAACAGGCGAGAAGCCGGATTTGTAGCCTCTCGGCGTCGGTGATCGCGGGAAGATTTGCCGACCAGCCTGCCAGCCTGTGCGCCCGCAACGCTCGCTCGCGCACCCAGATGGCAAGCGCCGCCATGGCCGAAAGGCCGACCAGCGCGTAGGTCAGCAGGGAAATGCCAATATGCAGTTGCAGCCAGACGGTCAGAAGGTTGCCCGATACTGGTCGATCAGGGACTGACGACCATGCCAGCGCGATCAACGCGAGGATCACGAGATAGGGCAGTACTAGTCCGGAGAGCCGCTGGGCCGCATCGGAAATCACGCACACGGCCAGATAGACAAACATCGTCGCCGCGACAATCGTCCATAGGGTCGCGCTGAAGCCCGTGCGCCAGATTCCCCCTGACACTGACAGATCCAACGCCAAAGGCCCGACGGTAGCCGTGACCAGCAGCGGCCAGAAGATCGCCCCCGTCGGCCTGCCGGCTAAACCAGGCTTTACATACGGCAATATCGCGGCTGGCAAGAGCGTCAGCAGCGCCGCAATGCCCAATGTAAAAGATCCAGCCATAGCAGCATAATAGGGCCACGCGCCGCGCCGGTCACTCGCGCGATGCAGGAGATTCCGCTTTCGGCGCGAAGCCGTTCCGGGCAAGCCTTGGCAATGCCTAGACAGGAGACTAACGTGCGCCCGAGGTTTCCGCTTGGAGTCGCCGAACGTGCCCGAAAATATCGCCCTAGTCGTCGCCGCCGGCCGCGGGTCTCGGATGCCCGGAGACACACCCAAGCAGTATCGCGATCTGTACGGCCGCCAGGTCCTCCGACGCACCCTGGAAGCGTTTCACGCCCATCCGGCAATCGGCAACGTCCGCGCGGTTATTCACCCCGACGACGCAGAACCGTTCGCCGATGCGGCCCGCGGGCTCGGGTTGGGGTCGCCGATCATCGGCGGTGCGACACGGCAGATATCCGTACGCAACGGCCTAGCGGCATTAGCCGACGCCGACGCCCCCGCACCCGCCAACATTCTGATTCATGACGGCGCCCGCCCCTTCGTCTCCGCCGCCCTGATCGACCGGGTGATCAGCGCCCTAGCGGATGCCGACGGGGCCGTACCTGTCCTTCCCGTTATCGACACAGTCAAGCGCACCGACGGCAAGCGGATTGTCGAAACGGTCGACCGTACCGGTCTCTGCCGGGTGCAAACGCCTCAAGGATTCCGTTTCCTCCAGCTGCTGGCCGCGCATGAGCGCGCCGCAAGCGACGGCGACCGCACCTACACCGACGATGCTTCAATCGCCGAGGCGGCGGGGCTGGACGTAATGACAGTCCAAGGCGAGGACGCAAACATCAAGATCACCCACGACGAAGACATGGCCCGAGCACAGGCTTGGCTTCTGTCCACCCGCGAGACCCGGGTCGGTTCCGGATTCGACGTGCATGCCTTCGGCCCAGGCGATCATGTCAGGCTCGGCGGAGTGGACATTCCCCACGACCGGGCCCTAGCTGGCCATTCGGACGCCGACGTGGCGCTCCACGCGCTAACTGACGCGATCCTTGGTGCGCTAGGCGACGGCGACATCGGCACCCACTTCCCGCCGTCGGACCTGCGGTGGCAAGGGAAGGATTCGATGCATTTCCTGTCCCACGCCATGGAGTTACTGCGCGCGCGCCACGGGACCTTGGTCCATGCCGACCTGACGATCATTTGCGAGGCACCGCGCGTGGGGCCGCATCGTGACGCCATCCGTATGCGTATCGCCGAAGGACTTGCGGTCGAACCTAGGCGCATCTCGGTGAAGGCGACCACCACCGAGGGTCTCGGCTTCACGGGCCGCGCCGAGGGCATCGCTGCCCAGGCCAGCGCCACCATCACTATAGGGGCCGGGCAGTGACCATCAAACCTAAACAACACGGTGCACCGGAGCCCAAAATTGCGCGCATGCTCGCCACTTGGTTCAGCACCGGCGACCTGCCGGGCGCGCCGGGAACATGGGGCTCGCTCGCCGCCCTGCCCTTCGCGCTCTTCGCGGTCGTTATCGGCGGCCAGTTCCTGTTGATGGCGCTGATCCTCATCGGGTTCGTCGTCGGCGTCTGGGCCAGCGGACAACTCGCGACCTTCCATCGCCTGCAGGATCCCCAGCGTGTCGTGATCGACGAGGTCGTCGGACAGTGGCTGGCCGTTCTGCCGCTGGCGCTCGATTGGCGCTATTATCCGGTTGCCTTTGTGCTGTTTCGTTTCGCCGACATCACCAAGCCCTGGCCGCTGAAGGACCTCGAGAAACTTCATGGCGGCGTTGGGATCATGGCCGACGACATCGGCGCGGGCGTTTATGCAGGTTTCCTGACATGGCTGATCGCGGTGTGGCTCGGCTCCCAGACCACAATTCCCACTCTGTTCGGATAAGACGCGATGTTTGATGCACAACTTCTGCACGACGCCGCCGAGCTTCTCGAACTCTGCCGGCGCGCGAACCTCAAGATTACGACGGCGGAATCCTGCACCGGTGGGCTGATTGCGGGCTGCCTGACCGAGATCGCGGGCTCGTCGGATGTAGTCGAACGCGGCTTCATCACCTACTCCAACGAGGCCAAAACGGAGATGCTCGGGGTGCCGAAGATGCTGATCACGCTGCATGGCGCTGTCAGCGAACAGGTAGCGCGCGCGATGGCGGAGGGATCTCTTGCCAAGTCGCTAGCCGACATCACAATATCTGTCACCGGCGTGGCGGGCCCGGGCGGCGGCACAAAGGACAAGCCCGTTGGGCTCGTACATTTCGCCAGCGCCGGTCGCGGACGGCCTACCATTACCTATTGCGAGGTGTTCCCCGGCGACCGCGCGGCCGTGCGCGACGCAACGGTTCAGACGGCATTCACCATCCTGCGCCACGCCGTGCAGGCAAAGTCATAAGCACGAAAACGCGGACAACACAGCCATGTCGGAAAACGATGTAAACAAGGCGGCTTTCCACAGCCGGGATTTCTCAGCGATCTTCGATCACGCCTCGATCGGTGTCCGGGACATCAAGCATGCCATGACCTTTTACACGCCGACGCTTGCGGCCCTCGGGCTAGAGATCGTCATGGACAAGGGCTTCGCCGTAGCATTCGGCAATGGCTCCGGCCGTCAGTGGCTTTGGATCAGTGAGCCCATCGACAAGGACACGGACGTCGTGGCCAACAACGGCGGCCACTTCGCGCTGATCGCGGATTCCCGGGCTACGGTGCGTGCCTTCTACGAGGCGGCCATAGCTAACGGCGGGCGTGATGATGGTGCACCCGGCCTTCGTCCGGAATACACCCCGACCTACTACGCCGCGTTCGTGCTGGATCCCGACGGGAACAAGGTCGAGGCCGTCTGCCGCAAGGACGAGAACAACTAGGCTTTTCCCACCGGTTCATAAAGTTCGGCCGCACGCTTCTCGAAGGCATCTACCATTCGGCTGACCGCCTCGTGGAATAACGCGCCAATCATCTTCTCAAAGATACGGCTGCGGAACTCGAATTCGACGTAGAAATCGATTTCGCTGCCGCCGTCTTCGCGCGGAACGAATATCCAGTGGTTGCGCAGAAATTTGAGCGGCCCATCCACATACTCGACATCAATCCGCGCGTCCCTACCATCGGCCGAGGGCACGAGCGTGACCTTTGAGGTGAAACGCTCACGGATCAGCTTGAACCCGATCACGAGATCGGACCACACGACCTCCGCACCCTCCGCTCGCTTACGCTTGCGGTTCCGAGCCGCCAGGCACCAAGGCAGGAACTCCGGATAGCTCTCGATGTCGCCGACCAATGCGAAAAGCTGGTCGGGCGTGTAGGGTAAAACCTTGATTTCCTTGTGAGATGGCACTTGGGAACGTAGCTTTTTTTCAGTCCGCCACTGCTAGCTTGGCCTCACGCGCCGCGCGCAGCTTCACGAAATCATCGCCGGCGTGATAGCTCGACCGGGTCAGCGGTGTCGCCGACACATGCAGAAACCCCTTGCCACGCGCCATCTTGCCATACCCTTCGAACTCCTTGGGCGAAACGAACTTGTCGATCCGCGCATGCTTCGGCGTCGGCTGCAGATACTGGCCGATGGTCAAAAAGTCGACATCGGCGGCGCGCAGATCGTCCATCACCTGGCCAACCTCTTCGCGGGTCTCGCCCAGGCCGACCATCAGGCCCGACTTGGTGAAGACACTGGGGACCCTCTCCTTGATACGGCGCAACAGGTCGAGGCTAGTGAAGTAGCGTGACCCCGGACGGATCGTGGGATATAGCCGCGGCACGGTTTCAAGGTTGTGATTGAAAACGTCCGGCGGATCGGCCGCCATGATGTCGATTGCGCCGGGCTTGTCCTTGAAGTCGGGCGTGAGGATCTCGATCGTGGTCGCCGGCGCCGACGCACGCAGGGCGCGCACAACCTGGCCGAAATGATCCGCGCCGCCGTCGTCCAAATCGTCCCGGTCGACCGACGTCAACACCACATGTTCAAGCGCCATGCTTCCGACCGCCACGGCGACGTTCGCCGGCTCCTTCGGATCGAGCGGTTTGGGCACCCCGGTGGCCACGTTGCAGAAGGCGCACGCCCGGGTGCAGGTGTCGCCCATGATCATGATGGTCGCATGCTTCTTCGCCCAGCATTCGCCGATATTGGGGCACGCGGCCTCCTCGCAGACCGTCGCGAGGTTGAGATCCCGCATCATCTTGCGGGTCTCGTGATAGGCCTTGCTGGTCGGGGCCTTCACGCGAATCCAGTCGGGCTTGCGCTGGATCGGGTTGTCGGGCCGGTTCCGCTTCTCCGGATGCCGGAGCGCGGGGTCGGTCCTCTTGTCGCGAACGGAGATCGAGTTCATGGGCTAGAAATGGATCGTGCGTCCGTGGGCGTCAAGCACGGACTCGTGCATCATCTCGCTCAACGTCGGATGCGGGAAGACCGATTCCATGAGTTCGTGCTCGGTGGTCTCGAGGGTCTTGGCGACGCTGTAACCCTGTATCAGCTCCGTCACCTCCGCGCCGATCATATGCGCGCCCAAGAGTTCCCCTGTGTCGGCGTCGAAAACCGTTTTGATCAGCCCCTCTGGCTCCCCAAGCGCGATCGCCTTGCCGTTGCCCTGAAAGGGGAACCGGCCGACCTTGATCTTGCGGCCCACCTGCTTGGCCGCGGCCTCGGTCATACCGATCGATGCTACCTGGGGGCTGCAATAGGTGCAGCCGGGAATGCGGCTCGTGTCCAGCGGATTCACATTGTCCGCACCCGCCATCTTCTCAACCGCGATGATGCCCTCGTGGGATGCCTTGTGGGCAAGCCAGGGCGGTCCGGCAACATCGCCGACCGCCCAGATTCCCGGCTCGTCGGTCTGGCCCCATTCGTCGATGACGATGTGAGACTTCTCGACCTTCACCTTGGTGACCTCGAGCCCGATATCTTCGACATTGCCGACGATGCCCACGGCCATGATCACCCGCTCGACATCGATGTTCTTGGACTTGCCGTCCGACTTCTCGATCGTCGCCGTGACCTTGTCCGGCTGCTTGTAGAGCGACTTCACGCTGGCGCCGGTGATCAGGGTCATACCCTGCTTCTCGAACGCCTCGGCTGCTAGACCCGAGATCTCCTCATCCTCGACGGGCAGAATGCGGTCCATCACCTCGACCACGGTCACCTCAGCGCCGAGCGTGCGGTAGAAGGACGCGAACTCGATGCCGATGGCGCCCGAGCCGACGACCAGCAACGACCCAGGGAATTCCTCCGGCACCATCGCGTCGCGATAACTCCAGATCTGTTCGCCGTCGGCTTCCATGCCCGGAATCTGCCGTGCCCGTGCGCCCGTCGCCAACAGGATATTCTTGGCGGTCACGTCCGCGACCTTCTTTCCGTTTTTCTCGACCGTCAGCTTGCGCGCGAAGGCCTTGCCGCCCACGAGCTTACCCCAGCCGTCGATCACCTCAACCTTGTTCTTCTTGAGGAGATAGCCCACCCCCTGATTCAGCTGTCCGGCGACCCCGCGCGAACGCTCGACAACCTTCTTGAGGTCGAACGACACGTTGTCAGCCTTGAGGCCGTAGGCCTCGGCGTTTTGCATGTAGTGATAGATCTCCGACGTTCGCAGCAGCGCCTTGGTCGGGATACAGCCCCAGTTCAGGCAGATGCCGCCCAGATGGTTCGCCTCGACGACCGCCGCCTTCATCCCTAGCTGGGCGGCGCGGATCGCCGCGACATACCCGCCGGGGCCGCCACCAACGACGACCAGATCGAATTGCTTGTCCGCCATGAAATCCACCTCGGTATTGAAAAGATTGCCCTAGGCCTAGAGCAACAGCCCGAGGGGTTCTTCGATGAGCCCCTTGAGCGCGGCGAGATACTCCGCACCGATCGCGCCGTCTAGCGCACGATGATCGACCGACAGGGTGAGCGTCATCACGGTCGCGACGGCCAGCTCGCCATCGCGCACCACCGGGCGCTGCTCGCCGGCCCCGACTCCCAGGATCGCTCCCTGCGGCTGGTTAATGACCGCATCGAAATGCTTGAGGCCATACATGCCTAGGTTCGAGATCGAGAACGTGCCGCCTTGGAACTCCTCCGGCACAAGCTTGTTCTCTCGCGCACGAGCCGCAAGATCGGCCATCTCGACGGAGATCGCCTTCAGGCCCTTCCTCTCCGCACCGCGCACGATGGGCGTGATCAGCCCGTCATCCATGGCGACGGCGACCGATATATCCGCGCGCTTGTATTGGCGCACGCCCTCATCCGACCAGGCCGCGTTCGCTCGCGGTACTTCCATCAGCGCCGCCGCGGCAGCCTTGATGATCATGTCGTTGACCGAAATCTTGAACTCGCCGTCCTTCGCCCGAGCATTCAAATTCTTGCGGGCCTCGAGCAGCCGGTCGATCTCGCAATCCACCGTCAGGTAGAAATGCGGCACCTCCTGCTTGGATGCCACCATACGCTGGGCGATCACCTTGCGCATGTTAGTCAGTGGCAGCACATCGTAAGGCGCGTTACCTTCCGCCGAGACGGCCGATACTCTCGCAGCAGGCGCCGGTGCGCCCAAGAAATTCTCGATATCAGCCTTAACGACCCGGCCGTTGGGTCCGCTGCCCTCAACCTGCGTCAGGTCGATGTCCTGCTGCGCAGCCAGTCGCCTAGCCAGCGGACTGGCGATCACCCGGTCGCCCGTTCCGCCCACATCCGCAGCCGGCTTCGGAGTCGCCGATTCAGCCGCAGACTTTGCGGCCGATGCATCGGCGGGAGCGGCCTCGGATTCTCGCGCGGCCGGGGCCGCAGGCGCGCCGCCGACATCGAACCCGTCGAGAGCAGTCTCATCCTCGCCGTCGTCCAGCAGAATCGCGATGGGCGTGTTGACCGCGACTTCCTCCGCGCCTTCGGCGACGAGGATCTTACCCAGCGTGCCCTCGTCGACCGCCTCAACCTCCATGGTCGCCTTGTCGGTTTCGATCTCGGCGATCACGTCGCCCGGTGCAACCGCATCGCCCTCTGCCTTGAGCCAACGCGCGAGGGTCCCCTCGGTCATGGTCGGCGACAGGGCGGGCATGAGAATGAAAATCGGCATCAGTGCTTCCTCTGGCTACGGACTGCCGGGGTCATATCGACGACGTTCCGTTCGCTTATTGCGTTCTCGAGGGTCCACGCCCACGTTTCCGCAACATCCTGCTTCAATTGCGCCGATTGCTGAGCGGTTATGCCAGCTTTCGGCTCCCATACAACCAGCGACGGCTAGTCCTTGTAACAAACGCGCTTGGCCGCCTCGGCGATCCGATCGGCCTGCGGCAGTGCCAGGTTCTCAAGATTTGCCGCATACGGCATCGGCACATCTTCGCCGGTGACCCGCACCACCGGCGCATCCAGATAGTCGAACGCATCTTCCATCATCCGGCTACCGATCTCGGCGCCGATGCCTGCGAACGGCCAGCCCTCCTCGACCGAGACGATACGGTTCGTACGTTTGACGGATTCGACGACGGTACCGGTGTCGAGCGGGCGGATCGAACGCAGATCAATCACCTCGGCCTCGATACCTTCCGCCGCCAGCATTTTGGACGCTTCCAGCGCCTTGCCTACCATCAGCGAGAATGCGGTGATGGTGACATCGTCGCCCTGACGCACGACCTTGGCCTTGCCAATCGGTACGGTCACATCGGCATCGTCGGGAACGTAGAAGCTGCTGCTGTAGAGCAACTCGTTCTCCAGAACGATCACCGGATTGGGATCGCGAATCGCGGACTTCAACAAGCCCTTCGCGTCGGCAGCGGAATAAGGCGCCACAACCTTGAGCCCTGGGCAATGCCAGTACCAGCTAGCATAACATTGCGAATGCTGCGCACCCACGCGCGAGGCGGCGCCGTTCGGCCCGCGGAACACGATGGGGACATCCATCTGTCCGCCTGACATGTAAAGTGTCTTTGCTGCCGAATTGATGATCTGGTCAATCGCCTGCATGGCGAAGTTGAAGGTCATGAACTCGACGATTGGGCGCAGCCCGTGATAGGCCGCCCCGACCCCGAGGCCGGCGAAGCCCTGCTCGGTAATCGGCGTGTCGATCACGCGCCGCTCGCCAAACTCCTCGAGTAGTCCCTGGCTAACCTTGTAGGCGCCCTGATACTGCGCGACCTCTTCGCCCATCAGAAACACATTCTCGTCGCGGCGCATTTCCTCTGCCATGCCATCGCGCAAGGCCTCGCGCACCGTCATCTCCGTCGTCGGGCCATCATAGACAGCCTCGGCGGGTATGGACGCCGGAGCCGGTGCCGCCGGCGCCGTTGAATTTTCCGCAGCCGAGTCCGGACTTGCGGCGGCCGGCACGCTTCCGCCCGCCGGATCGACATCGTCGATATCGCCGGCGCTCTCTCCGTCTGCCAGGATAACCGCGATGGGCGTGTTCACCGCCACATCCTCGGCGCCCTCGGCCACTAGAATCCTAGCCAGAGTGCCCTCGTCGACGGCCTCGACCTCCATGG
>PBPM01000039.1 GCA_002724635.1 Rhodospirillaceae bacterium | reverse complement strand
TTCACCGGATACCGTACGTACTTCGATCACCCAGTCGTCCAGCCCTCGTACTCGAACGGCCGGCAGGGTGCCTACCGGCGTGCGCCCGTCTCCCGCGTCACGATGCACGGTTACGGGCCATCCCTCGAACTGGCGTGCGTCGTCTCGTGAGGGATCGACGTGTCTTGGCCAGCACTCGATGGTGATCGACTCCGCGGCCTTGTCGAAGGTGACGATGCCGTATCCCGTCACGCGGTCGTGCAGGAGCGCGGGCTGTATACCGGTCGCGCGGGGGTTGGCCGAGGCGTGCACCGTCACGCGATTCCCGAATCCATCGAAGAAGTCTCCGGTGTAGTCGGGGCCGCCGTTCTCGAGCGGCGCCTGACGGTCTTCGCGGGGTGGCCACCAGCGGCGAGGCCAGATGTTGTTGAGCGCGGGACCGGCGAAGCTGAAGCCGGCGTCGCCGAAGTCGTCGATGCCGTGACGCACGACGGTGGCGAGATGCTGATCGCCGGCAATGTGGAAGGCGGAGCAGCGACGCAGGATACGTAGTACGTCGTCTCGATGGGCTGCGGGCCACCCGTTCGAGTCCATGTCGACTGCGACCTTGTCACCCTCCACGTACACGCCGGGCTGCGGCATGGGGAGTGACGGAAGGACGGCGCCGCTCATCGCGTCCTGAGGGATCGAATGCACGGCGGCGAAGTTGGTCTGGGACAGGACGACCTTCATGTGCGCCGAGCTGCTCCAGTCTTCCGCCCACGCCTCGAGGAACTCCATCTGACGGGCGCCGAGCAGTTCGGCTCCGGGTGGATCGCGGTGATCCCTCGCATCGAAGTCGGGGTTCTGGATCCACCCGTTCAGGACCTCCGCCTCGGGCGGCATCACGTTCGAAGGTGACGACTTGAACTTCCGGTCTTCGAGGATGGCGAAGCTCACACCTCCGTAGTCCCAGCCCGTGTAGTAGACCCCGATCCCCTGAGCGACAGGTGTCGGGTCGTAGGGGTCGGGGAGATGGCTCGTCTGCGCGACCTGGACCGCGTTGACCCACTCGGGTGGCATCTTGAATCCGCCCTGGTCCTGGGCCACCGCACCCCATCCGTCTTCGCTGGGGGCGTGCCGGCCGCCCTCACCCCAGATGTTGCCGTGGTAGACGTCGTGGTCGTCCGGGATGAAAGCCGCCGGGATGTGGCGGAAGATCTCGCGGTACGACCAGCCGAACATGTACCACTTGTGGAGCATGTCGAGCGAGGCGGTCTCGATCGTATCGGTCTGGATCCCGAATCCACCGGAGCCCTCGTAGAACTGATCACCGAGGAACACGGCGAGGTCGGGCCGGTGCGCCGAGACGTGGCGCACCACGTCCGCGTCGGGGAAGCCGTGGTCCGCGTTGCAGCTGAAGACGGCGGCCCGGACCTGGGTCAGGCGATCCGGCTCTGCGGCGATCGTGCCCTCGTAGTCGAACGTCCGAGCTCCGCTCCGCAGGGGAAGGGCGAGGCGCACACGGTACTCGGCGGATCGAGACCCGTCCCACTCCTCCACGCGGAAACGCGCGGTTCTCGACAGTTGGTCGATGCCGGCCGTTGCGACGGACGCCCATGTGCCGTCCGGCGATCGGAGGTCGAGGCTGCAGCGTGCCCCCGAGATCTCTTCGACCGGAGCGAGCTGGGCGGTCAGCTTCAGCACGCCCCGGTTTGTCGTGTACTGCGCGAACATGATCGGACCGAACGTGTTGTCCGGATCAGCGGTGATGCCGCGGCCCGAGATCACCCAGTTGCGCAGGACCGCGCCGGCGCCGGGTCCGGTCGGCTCCACGTGACTGAGCAGCGCGAGGTTACCGATGAGGTCGTCGGCGGGGAGATCGTCTCGGGAGAAGGTCACGCGCTCGGCGCCGGTGTCGACGGATCGAGCAACGAGGTCCACGCGGGCATTCGATCCCGAGCGGGTGACCTTCGCCTCGAGGCGCACGTTCTCGTCGCCTTCGATGGAGGCGTCCGAACGGTGGTCCCCGATCACGAGCACGCCGGACCCGTCGATCCCGACGTCCAGCCCTTCGCCGTGCACCGCTGCCGAGCGCACGTCGTCGACGCGACCCTTGAGGCCCAGGCGAAAGCCGGTCACCGACGTGTGATTGCCGGCCGGCCGGACGATCTCGACCGAGGTGATGAAGTCTGCGTTGTGCGCGGTGTGCGTGAGGCAGTGGAGCGTCCGGTTCGGCGCACGCACGCTGCACACCAGAGCGCCGTTCGTTATACGCCAGTCCTGGAGCCGATTACCCCAGTACTCGGGCCCCACCCAGTGCATGTCCGGCCACTCGTGCCAACGGCTGGCGAAGCCGCCTTCCTGGGCGGACAGAAGCTTCGTGCCCAGTCGCTCGGAGCCGACCGCGGCCAGCATCATGAGCTTCAGCGTCTCTCGTCGGTCCATCGTCAGTTCGCCTCACCTCGGTACAGGGGGTTCGGCTCGGTCGGTACGAAGGCGTCGATGTCCGTCCACCACGTCTGCAGGCCGGAGCGCAGTGCCTCTGTCAGCTCCGGGCGTGCCCCGGCGAGGTCGTTCGTTTCCGACGCATCCGACGAGAGGTCGTACACCTCCCACCGGTCATCCTCGAAGAAGTGGATCACCTTATACGGTCCGCGACGAAGCGCGCTCGCGGGTGTGGTGCGCCAGGTGTCCGCAACGGAGCGATCCGCTTCGAGGTACGCCGGGAAGTGCCAGATCAGATCCCGCTCCGGGACATCGCCGGATCTCATGAGGGTCGGGAGAAGACTCACGCCGTCCAGCGGCTGAGTGTCGGGAAGAGGTGCACCGGCCAGCTCGGCCAGCGTGGGGTACAGGTCGACGCCGATCACCGGGGTCGCGGACGTTGCGCCGGGCTCGATCTCGTCTGGCCATCGCATGATGAGTGGGGTGCGGATCCCACCCTCGTAGAGCATCCCCTTCGAGCCGCGAAGCGGCGCCATCGAGGTGACCGGCCCGAAGCCGCCGTTGTCCGACGCGAAGATCACGACCGTGTTGTCCGAGAGCCCCCGTTCCTCGAGCGCGTCGAGGATGCGGCCGACTCCCTGATCGAGGCTCTCGATCATCGCAGCGTACGTGGGGTTCTCGTGTCCGTTCGACGGTGCCTTTGCGCGGTAGCGCTCCGTGATCTCTTCCCGCGCCTGTATCGGCGTGTGCACCGTGTAGTGCGAGAGATAGAGGAAGAACGGGCTGTCCTGAGACCGATCGATGAAGCCAATGCTCTCGTCGACGAGACGTTCGGGCAGGTACTCGCCTTCTGCGCCGTCCTCGAGCCCCGGAACGCGCCGATCGCCGCGTGCATAAGGATAGAAGTAGTCCGGAGGCGCGCCGGCTTCGTTTCCGGCGATCGACCAGGTGAAGCCCTGATCCTCGGGAAGGAATCCTTCGCCACCCAGGTGCCATTTGCCGGCGTGCCCCGTCGCATAGCCCGCGGCCGAGAGCACCTCCGCGATCGTCACCACGTCGAGATCGAGGGTTGTTTCGTTTTCGACCGGTAGGAGGGCGCGCTCTTCAGCTGGCCCTCGCGCGGCGGATGCGACGGTATAGATGCCGGTGCGGGGAGCGTACTGACCCGACATCAGGGCTGCTCGGCTCGGCGCACAGTTTGGCGCGTTAGCGTAGGCGTCGGTGAAGCGAATGCCTTCAGTTGCCAGCCGATCGATGTTCGGTGTCTCGTAGTAGCTGCTCCCCTGCACAGTCAGGTCTCGCCATCCGAGGTCGTCCGCGTAGATCAGGACGATGTTGGGTGGGGTAGGGGACTGGGATGGGGCACACGCCGTGCAGGTGAGGAGCAGGGAGAGCAGCCATCTGCTACGAACGGGATGATTCTGGGCGGGATCGCGTGCGTGGAGTTCGGTCATGCGGAGATGGGTGCTCGGGCGGGATTGGCGTCCGGGGTGTCCGGGCAACGTGGCCCGTTCGTCGCGTGCTCGCGAGCCCGGATGTGCGGCACCTAGATTATTCCACTGCCACTGTCCAACCCGGAGTTCTCATGAAGACGTCCGCGATCACTCTCGCCGTCTTGCTCCCGACCATCGCTGCCGCGTGCGGCCCCGCCGCCGACAGCGCGGCCATGGACGCAGTCTCCACCGCAGAGGCGCTGAGCCAGGAGGAAGAGACGCGACGTGTCCCCCAGTTCGAGAACGAACACGTCTTGGTCTGGAAGAGCATCATTGTCCCGAACCAGCCGCTCGAGATGCATCGACATGACAACCCGAGGGCGATCATCGCGCTCAAGGGCGGCACGCTCACGGTCACGAGCGATGCCGGTGACACGCACGACATGACGTGGGAGACGGGCTCGGCGTACTGGCTGGAAGCCGACCCTCCGGGCGAACTGCACGGCGACGTGAACGAGGGTGACGAGCCCATCGAGGTGATCGTGGTCCAGCTCAAGGGTGCGGGCGGCAGCTAGAGACGCGTCAGGGCCGATGAATGCTCGGCGGGGGGATCGACTTGGGCATCGCTACGTTTGTCGAGATCGCAGCCCCCCTCTGTACGTAAGACCTATGAACCTGGTCCGGCTCGTCGGCCGAGTGGTCACTCTTTGTGTCCTGGGGCTGTGCGTCCTTCGATCTCCAGTGGTCGGACAGGAGTTACGTGGACGGGTCCTGGAAGCAGGTGATGAGCGCAGGGTCGGCCGTGCGCTGGTGAGGCTGCTAGACAACGACGAAGAGGTGCGAGCTATGGCCGTGTCTGATTCGTCGGGGATCTACAGGCTCTCTACCCCTGGCCCCGGAGACTATCGCCTTACGGTCGAAGCGTTCGGATACGCCCCGTTCCAGTCCCACCTTCTCGCCGTAGGGGAGCGAGAGAGCTACCTGGTCGACATCGAACTGACTACCACGCCCCTGCCGGTGTCAGGGCTCGTCGTGTCGGCGGATCGCTTCGAGGAGCTGGAGCGGGGACTGCGACTCGAAATCGGCGTAAACCCGCGCGCTCTCCGGTACCGTCCGATCATGCGACCAGAGATCGAGGACCATATCGAAAGAGCGCACGGACTCACAGAACTCGTTCGTTGGTCGAACACGGCCAGCATCGTTACGCGCGAAACGTCGGACGGTCCGTGCTTTCAGTGGCGCAACCGCCAGTGCATGAGAGTCTACCTCAACGGATTTGAGGTTGCGCGGGCGATGATCCCAGCCCTGCCACTCGACATGATAGAGATGATCGTCATCATGACGCCGGGCGACTCAATAGCATATCCGGGCGGAGCCGTGCTCCTCTACACACCCGGATGGGTCGGGTGATCAACCTGATCGGA
>PBPM01000038.1 GCA_002724635.1 Rhodospirillaceae bacterium | reverse complement strand
ATTCTGCCGCTCTACTATCTGGCGGATGCAACGATCACCCTGTTCCGCCGCATCGCGCGTGGCGAGAAGTTTTGGCATGCCCATCGCGATCATTTCTACCAGGCAGCCATCAAGCGCGGCCTCTCCCATCAACGGGTGAGCAGCGCGATCACTGTGGTGAACCTGCTGCTGGTGATTCTGGCGTTGGCAAGCGTGGCAGGCGGTAACGAAAGCTCTCGAAGCTGGGTGCCATGGTTGGCGTTGGGCGCCGCAGTAGCCCTCGTGGCGCTCTTCCTGCGCTGGCTCGTCGGCCCGCGTACTTCGGCATAGAATTCGACGGTTTTCCCAACGCCGATTGCCGAAGGGACTCTTGGTCCGGGTCCTCGCAATGGTATAACCGGGGTCTCCAACGGGACCCATCCATGCGCGGAAAAATACAACTGAGTCGCGCGAATGTAGCTTACGCGCACGACATCTTCATGGCGGCGATTTCGCTGCCCTTGTCACTGTGGCTGCGCATGGGCTCGTCGATCGGATCGGTTCCCAGCAACTTTATCATTCAAAGCACTGTGCTGTTCGCGATCATCGCCGCAGCTCTGTTCCTGCCGATGGGCCTGTACAAGGGCATCTGGCGCTACGCGTCGATGAACGATCTGATCCAGATCACCAAAGCGGTCACCTTGACGGTTCTGGTCTTCGCGCTGATCCTGTTCGTCGTCTCCCGCGCCGAGTTCCTGCCGCGCTCACTGCCGATCATCAACTGGTTCGTCCTGATGGCGCTTCTCGGCGGCCCGCGTTTCGTCTACCGCCTGGTCAAGGACCGGCATCTCGAGCTGGGCACCGACACGAAGGAGAAGCCCGGCATTCCCGTGCTACTGATGGGGGCGGGCGACGAGGCGGAGACCTTTATTCGCGCCATTCGCCGGCAGCCGGGCGCCGCCTACCGCATCGTCGGCGTGCTCGACGAGAAGGGCCGACGGGTTGGCCGCCACATTCGCGATGTCCCGGTTCTCGGAACCCCTGAGCAGCTCGACATTATAATGCGACGCCTCGCCGCTGATCGACCGCAGCGCATGATCGTCACCAAGCCCGGGCTCGACCCCGGACTGATGCGCAGGCTGCTCGACCTAGCCGAGGCCCAGGGCATGACCATTGCACGGCTGCCGGGGCTCACCGCTTTTCAGACCGGCGTCGGAGACGAAATCGAGGTCAAGCCTGTTGCGGTCGAGGACCTTCTCGGGCGACCCCAGGCGGTGCTCGACCGGCCGGCCATGCAGGCACTAATCGCCCGGCGCCGAGTGCTTGTCACCGGTGCCGGCGGTACAATCGGCGGCGAGCTCGCGCGCCAGATTGCCGCCCTCGGCCCGTCGGAGATCGGCCTAGTCGACAGTTCAGAGTACAACCTCTATTCGATCGACCTCGAGATCGCCGAGCATGCGCCCGACATCGCGCGCCAAGCCTATCTGGCGGATATACGCGATCCGCAGGCGATGGCGTCGGTTTTTGCAGGGCTTAAGCCCGAGCTCGTCTTCCACGCTGCCGCCCTCAAGCATGTGCCAATCGTCGAGGACCATGTTGCGGCGGGGGTACAGACCAACATCGCGGGTTCACGTAATGTTGCCGACCTGTGTCGCGAGCATGGCGCCCGAATCATGATCCTGATCTCGACCGACAAAGCGGTCAACCCAACCAATGTCATGGGGGCCACCAAGCGGGTGGCGGAGAGCTACTGCCAGTCCCTCGACCGGGCACGCGATGATAATGGCTGCCGTTTCTTGACTGTACGCTTCGGCAACGTTCTGGGCTCGACCGGATCGGTGGTCCCCCTGTTCGAGCGCCAGCTCGCGGCCGGCGGGCCACTTACGGTCACCCACCGGGACATCACCCGCTATTTCATGACCACCCGCGAGGCGGTCGAGCTTGTGCTCCAGGCGTCAACCCTGGCCACCGCGGCGAACACCGCGGCCGGCGGGATCATGGTGCTCGACATGGGCGAGCCGGTGAAGATCATCGACTTGGCTGAGCAGATGATTCGCCTGGCCGGCAAGCGCCCCTATGAGGATATCGACATTTCGATTGTTGGTCTTCGGCCCGGCGAGAATCTCTACGAAGAGCTGTTCCATGATGCCGAGAGCCTCGCGCCCACCGACAATGCCGCGATTCGACTGGCGACCCCACGGGTCGCCGACCACGAGGTGCTGGTGCGCGCCATCGACGAGATCTGCGCCGCCGCCAACGAAGACAACAACGACACTTGTCGCAGCCTGCTGACCGGCCTAGTGCCGGAGTTCCAATCCGGCACCGCCGACGCGACCAGTGCGACCGCTTCATAGGTTCACCCCTAGCCCGGACAGAACCCCCACTCCAGCACTTGATGAAGGACGAACAGACCGGTGCCAACCAATCACGACACGCCGATCACGCGTGCAATCATTTCCGTTTCCGACAAGACCCGGCTTACCGAACTCGGCCAGGTGCTCGCCGAACATGACGTTGAAATTCTCTCCACGGGCGGCTCCGCGAAGGCGCTCGCCAAGGCGGGAATTCCAGTGACCGAGGTCGCCACCCATACCGGATTCCCCGAGATCATGGATGGCCGCGTCAAAACCCTGCACCCCACTATCCATGGCGGAATCCTTGCGCGACGCGATCATCCCGACGACCAGGCGGCGATGGCCGAGCATGACATCGGCCCGATCGATCTGATTGTCATCAATCTGTACCCGTTCGAGGCCACCGTCGCCTCCGGCGCCGGCTATAACGACTGCGTCGAGAATATCGATATCGGCGGCCCAGCGATGATTCGCGCAGCAGCCAAGAACCACGCCCATGTCGCGGTCGTGACCGATCCGTCGGACTATGAAGAAGTGATCGCGGCATTGAACGCCAACGATGGCGCATTGCCCACCAACTTTCGTCGCGCTCTGGCTGCTAAGGCCTATGCGCGCACCGCCGCCTACGACGGCGCGATCACCGCCTGGCTTTCAGGTGAGCTCGGCGAGTCCTTCCCTGAAACCCATGTCACCTCCGGCCGCCGCGCCGCAATCCTGCGTTATGGCGAGAACCCCCATCAGGAAGCAGCGCTCTACATCGGCGGTCCGACGCGACCCGGCGTCGCTCAGGCCGAACAGATTCAGGGCAAGGAGCTCAGCTACAACAATCTCGGTGACGCAGATGCGGCCTTCGAGCTGGTGGCAGAGTTCGACGAACCCGCGATCGCCATCATCAAGCATGCCAATCCCAGCGGCGTGGCAACAGGCGCGGATCTCGTCGCAACCTACCGCGCCGCACGCAAATGCGATCCGGTCAGCGCCTTCGGCGGCATCGTCGCCGCGAACCGGCCCCTCGATGGCACATTAGCCGAGGCGATCACCGAGATATTTACTGAGGTGGTGATCGCGCCGGATGCTGATGCGGATGCCCGCGCGGTCTTCGCTGGCAAGGAGAACCTCCGCCTGCTACTCACCGGCGAGATTCCAGATCCTAATGCGGCAGGACGGTTCGTGAAACCGCTGGCCGGCGGCTTCCTGCTGCAGGACCGCGACACCGGGCACATTACCCGCGAAGACCTGAAGATTGTCAGTGCGCGCCAGCCCAACGACCAAGAGATTGCCGACATGCTGTTCGCCTTCACCGTCGGCAAGCATGTAAAATCCAATAGCATCGTCTATGCGAAGAACGGCGCAACGGTTGGTATCGGCGCCGGCCAAATGAGCCGAGTCGATGCCGCGCGGATTGCCGCCCAAAAGTCCGGCGAAGCGGCAGAGGCCGCGGGTGAGAGCGAACGCCTGACCACAGGCTCCGTCGCCGCATCGGATGCGTTTTTCCCCTTTCCAGACGGGCTCCTGACCACCGTCGAGGCCGGCGCGAGCGCCGTCATCCAGCCCGGCGGCTCGGTACGTGATAAGGAGGTGATTGCGGCGGCCGACGAAGCGGGTATTGCGATGATTTTTACGAGCATGCGCCACTTCCGGCACTAGGATACCGGGTAACCGGCTCAGTCGGAGCCAGGCGGCACGTCATGCACGGTAAGCCAGAGCAGCAGTCCGCCGACCACCAAGAAGGGTAGCACGCTGGCCATCCCCCAGCGCTGGCTACCAGTAGCGGTGGTGATTGCGGCGACGACCCAAGGACCGACGAAGGCAGTCGCTCTGCCCGATAGGGCATAAAGTCCGAACCTCTCCCCCGTCGCATCCGGCGGCGTGATACGCGCCATCAGCGAACGGCTCGCCGCCTGAACTGGTCCAAAGAAGACACCTAGGCCCGCGCCAAGGATCACAAATACAAGCTTCGATTCGATCAGCAGAAGTGGCAAACCGAGTAAAACTAATCCGCATAGGCCCAGAAGGATCGTTTGCTTGGCGCCGAGCCAGTCGTCCACCCAGCCGAAGGCAAACGCGCCGACCCCTGCAGTCACGTTCAGGACCAAGCCAAACATTATAACTTCGGCGACCGGCATGCCAAAGGTACCCGCCGCAAATACCCCGCCAAATACAAAGAGCGTGTTCAGCCCATCCGTGAAGATCATCCGCGCAAGCAAGAAACGCCAGAGCTGCGGATGCGTGCGCAAGGTCATCAAGGTCATTCGCAACTCAGCTAGACCGGCTCGGACAGCGGGGCAAGGCGAAAGGCCCCGGCCGCGCGAATCGTGGGTCCAGACGAACAATGGCAGGCAGAACATCAACAGCCACAGCGCGACGATCGGACCGGCGATTCGTACATGTTCCAGAGCCCCGTCCCCGGCATCCATACCGAAGGGCGGTGGGTCCGCCAGCACAAAGCCGAAGAGGACAATCAAAAGGCCTCCGACACCACCGAAATAGCCCAGCCCCCAAGCCCAGCCGGAGACCCGCCCAACCCACGCCCGGGGTACTAGGCCCGGCAAAAGCGCGTTATAGAACACCATCGACAGCTCGAAGGCGACGACCGAAACGCCGACGAGGATGAGTAGCAGGATTGCGTAACCCGCGGCCGGCAGAACGAACCACAGACAGGCAGAGCCCAGCGCTATAATGGTGGTAAAGACGGCGAGCCAGATTTTGCGCCCGCGTCCCTGGTCTGCAATCGCGCCGAGAATTGGGCTCAGAACGGTGATCGCGAATGCCGCGGTGCCCGTCATGATCGCCCACCAAGTAGTCGCCTGCGCGGCGTTCCCCATCACGGCTTCGACGAAATAGGCCGGAATCACGAAGGTCAGTACGATCGCCGGAAAAGGTGAATTAGCCCAATCGTAAATACACCATCCAGCAACGGATTTACGGTCGATCGATGCGATCATATGGCGGCTGCCGCGTCCCGGCGCGGCCAGTTAGCGACGGCGATGCCCGCTATCACAAGCGCAAAACCAACCAGAATCGCGAGCGTGATCTGCTCGCCTAGCAACAGCGCGCCCCAGATCAGCGCCATCAGCGGGTTCACCGGCAGCGCGACCGCGACCAGGGTCGGCGTTGTGTGTCTTAGGGCCCACAGCCAGAGCGTGTAGGAGATGGCGGCCGCACCGATGCCCAGATAGGCGATCGCTATCCAGCCCGCCCGCGACAGTTCCGGCGTAAATGCCGGCGCGTCCGTCGCCATCGCCACCACATACAGGAAGGTCGAGCCGGGCACGACACCGCACACCACTGCGACCAGCGGAGGATGGCGACGTAGCCAGCGGTTTGACCAGACCCCATAGATTGCTGTGATCAGTGCCCCGACCAGGATCAGTCCGTCGCCAATCCAGGAGTCCGGCGGTGCGCCAGTACCCTGCCCGAGCGCAACGACCACGCCCAGCGTGGCCAGCACAATCCCGGCGAGCTTATGCCGTGTGGGTCGTTCGATCCCGAACGCCGCCGCAATTAGAAGTGTCATGAAAGGTGCGGTCATATAGGCCAGCGCGCCGCGCGAAGCGGTTGTGAAGGTCAGAGCATTGGCGAAAATGAACTGTAATCCGCCGAAGAAAACAGCACCCATGAAACCCATGATCAGAAGCTCACGAGGCGACGGCCAGCGGCGAATGATTACCAGTGCGATCCCGGTGAGGATGAACGCAGCGATGACGTTGCGCAGGAAGGCCACCGTCACCGGTTCGGCTTCCGTCACAAGGAATCGCATCGCGACGAACGCCGTACCGCCGAGCGCCGTCGACAAACAGGCCGCAAGAGCCGCGAGAATCGCGAGATTACCAGCAGGGGTTAAGAAGAATCGGCTCACGTGGAATCCGGTCGAGGTCACGGCAGGAATTGCGCCGGACGGGATGACCGGTGCAGCACAAGACCATGGACCCGTGAACAATCACCCGGCAAGCAGATTCCGAAGCTGTGCGTTCGCGACTGAGAGCATGGCCAGATCAATATCCTCGGCTGCGCGGAGATCGTCGAGCAGTTGGCAGGTGCGTTCTACGGCGCCATTGTTCGAGCTGACCCAGGCCTCGATCACACCCTCGGCGACCTTTGGCCCATGCTTGCCGCCGCCCGCAACATCCAGCACCCGTTTGGTCAGCGCGGACTGGTGGCGATAGCTGTCGTCTATAATCGCGTCAATTGCGAGCTTCTCCCACTCTGTCTCCGGCTCAATCGTCTTGGAGACGCGACGCACCCAGTCGATGCCAAGCCGAGCACCGAGTTCGAAATAGACACGGCCCGTGTCGAGGACAGGCACACCGGAATCTCGCGCGATGCGCACGACATCGCCACCGGCTGCCAATACGCCGAGGCTGGCGATACGCTGGGCAAGGGCATTGGGTACACGCGCCTCGCTCAGCCTTGCGGCACGTGCGGCAATTCCCTGGCGGTCCTCGGCTGCGACGATGTCCGAAAGTCTATTCGCCAGTGCGCGGATTCCAGGCGCGTAGCGCTCTATGGTCGCGGCGATGTTGAGCGGCCGGCGCGCGTTCGCTAGGAACCAGATTGTCATGCGTTCGACCAACTCCTCGAGTTCGTGGGCCATATCGTTCTGGGTGTTGGCGGGCACCTTGAGATCGAGCGCCTCGATATCCCGCCACAATGGCCGCAGGTCGAAGACCTCCCGGGCAATGAAAAAGGCGCGTGCAATGTCAGCCGGATCTGCACCTGATCGTTCGGTCAAGCCTTGTACAAATGTCGCGCCTACGCGATTAATCAGCGAGTTCGTTACATAGGTGGCAACGATCTCGCGGCGCAGGCGATGGCGCGCCACCTCGTCGCCAAAACGCTTGCGCAACGGCTCCGGGAAGTAGCGAGCTAAAGTCTCCACAAGGTAGGTGTCGTCCGGCACGTCCGTCGGCAGCAGGTCGCCATATAGAGCGATCTTAGCGTGCGAGAACAACACCGCATACTCCGGGCGGGTCAAGCCCAGACCGTCGGCCTGCAGGTCAGCCATGCACTCATCGTCTGGCAGTTCCTCTATAGCGCGATCCAAAAAGCCGCGGCGCTCAAGTGCTCGCATGACGCGCCACTGCGCCTCAAGCAGTTCGGGCGCCCGGCTTTCCGCTTGGGAGATCGCCTGAGTCTGAAGATAGTTGTCGTTCAGCACCAAGTCCGACACCTCGTCGGTCATCTGTTCCAGCAGTGCGTCGCGCTGCTTCAGGTTCATACCGCCCACGGCTACAACATCGTCCAAAGCGATCTTGATATTCACCTCATGGTCCGAGCAGTCGACGCCGGCCGAGTTGTCGATGAAATCCGTATTGATGCGGCCGCCGGCGCGGGCATACTCGATCCGACCACGCTGGGTCACGCCGAGATTGGCGCCCTCACCAATCACCTTGCAGCGAAGAGCTTTGGCATCGACGCGCACCGCGTCGTTCGAGCGATCGTCCGCATCGGCCTGACTCTCGCTTGTCGCCTTGACGTAGGTGCCGATCCCACCGAACCAAAGCAGGTCGATCTCGGCCACAAGGATCGTCCGGATAAGCTCATTCGGAGTCATCCGATCGCGGGTAACACCCAAGAGCTTCTTGATCTCGGGGCTAAGTTTGATGGACTTGGCAGAGCGCTCGAAGATACCGCCGCCCTTCGATATCAAATTGGTTTCATAGTCGGCCCAGCTGGAGCGCGGCAGCGCGAACAGGCGCTTGCGCTCGGCGAAGCTCCCAACCGGGTCGGGGTCGGGGTCGAGGAAGATGTGCATATGGTTGAAGGCGGCCACGAGCTTGATGTGCTTCGACAGCAGCATACCGTTGCCGAAGACGTCGCCGGACATGTCGCCGACACCGACCACCTCGAAATCCATGCGCTGAGTATCATGGTCAATCTCGCGGAAATGCCGCTTTACCGATTCCCACGCGCCCTTGCCCGTGATTCCCATCTTCTTGTGGTCGTAGCCAACCGACCCGCCAGACGCGAAGGCGTCGCCCAACCAGAAGCCATAGTCGCCGCTAATGCCGTTGGCGATGTCCGAGAAGGTGGCGGTACCCTTGTCAGCCGCGACCACCAGATATGGGTCGTCGTTGTCATGGCGCACGACCTTATCCGGCGGCACAACCTTACCACCCACAAGATTGTCAGTTACGTCGAGTAGGCCCCGGATGAGCGTGCTGTAGCAGGCGATGACCTCTTCCTGAGTCGCCTGCCGATCCGCCTGGGGATCGCCGGTAGGCGCTGGCAGGTTCTTGCACACAAACCCGCCCTTTGCGCCGACCGGAACGATCACCGAATTCTTGACCATCTGCGCCTTCTGCAGCCCAAGAATCTCGGTCCGAAAGTCCTCGCGGCGGTCCGACCAACGGATGCCGCCGCGCGCCACATCGCCGCCACGCAAATGACAGCCCTCCATGCGCGGGCTGTAGACAAAGATCTCCTTCTTAGGGCGCGGCTCGGGCAGGTCATCCACACTTGCGCTATCAATCTTGAAGGACACGTAGTACTTGAAGTTTCCGTCGTCGTCCCGGGTGAAGAAGTTGGTGCGCAGGGTCACCTCGATCGCATTCGCAAAACGCCGGATGATCCGATCCTCGTCCAGATTGGACACTGCATCGAGGCCGGCTTTCAGCTTTCCTTGCAGCTTTTTGCTTCGGCGTAAGGAAGCCGGGGCTCCCGCGACGGCTGGGTCGAAGCGAGCGAAGAACAGTTCGACCAAAATCCGCGCGAGGGCGGGATTTTTGGCGAGGGTCTCCTCCATATAGGATTGTGAATAGGCGATCCGGCTCTGCAACAGGAACTTGGAGTAGGTCCGCAAGATCAGTATCTCACGCCATTCAAGCCCGGCGCCCAGAATCAGGTTGTTGAAACCGTCGTCGGCGATTGCCTGATCGAAGACCCGTGCGAAGCCATCGTGAAAAGAATCCCGTACTGCATCCAGATTGATCCTAGCGCCGCTTCGCGACCCCATCTGGAAATCATGCACCCAAACGCTGCCGGTCTCCTCGCCATGCTGATACTCGACTTTGAACGGTTCTTCGCCAATGACCCTTAAGCCCATGTTCTCGAGCATCGGGATCACGTCCGATAGCGGCAGTGCGTGTCCGGCATGATAGAGCTTGAGATGCACCGTCTCCGGCGCGTCCCCCTGGGGGCGATAGAGGTTCAACTGCAGGGGATCGCCGACCCGCGCGTCATCGATAGAGGCAATGTCCGTGACGGCATCTTCCGGTCGATAACGATCGCGATAGGCGGCAGTAAAGGCGTGGCCGTATCGCTGATACATGGCCGCACCTACTTCCTCGCCGTGCGCCGCGACGAGCGCGGCGCGTAACCGGTCCGCCCAGGACCGGGTCGCTTCACTCAGGGCGGTCTCGATCGTCTCAACCCGATAGGCTGGAATTTTCCCGGCCTTGGTCTTGATAATAAATAGAACCCGCGCGAGGACAGACTCGGTTCCGAACTCGGGAAAGAAAGCAACGCAGTTGCCGTCGAACGCAGCCTCGAGAATCGCAGCGAGTTTCTCGCGCAGCTCGGTGTCGTATCGATCCCGTGGCACAAACACCAACCCGGTGACATAGCGCTGAAACGGATCCTCCCGGACAAACAAAGCGGTTTGCTGACGTTCCTGCAGATGCAGGATGCCCATCGTGTGATCCAGCAGCAGCTCCTCGTCGATCTGCAGCAGCTCATCCCGCGGATAGGTTTCGAGAATATGCGCGAGCGCCTTCGAATCATGGCTCGAAGACGGGAAACCCGCTCCTTTCATCGTCTTCTCGACCTTCTTACGCAGCATTGGGATGCGTGCTGGGGACAGGCTGTAGGCGGTTGAGGTGAACAGACCAACGATCATGCGCTCACCAATCACCTTGCCAGCAGAATCAAATTTCTTCACCCCAACTACGTCCATATGCACGCGACGGTGCACGGTGGCGCGTTGGTTCGCCTTAGTCACCATCATAAGATGGGGTTGGCGGATGAAGGAGCGCACCTCATCGGGTAGCGGCGCATTGTCGGCCCAGTTTTCGAAGATCGCGCGATTGGTGTCGCGCAGCAGGCCGAGACCGCCCGGCTGCGCCTTCAGCTTCTGCTTCGCGCCCGTTCCGACATGGTCATACTCGCTATAACCTAGGAAGGTAAAATGATCGTCGAGCATCCACTCGATGAAGGCGCACGTCTCTTCGACCTCGGCCTTGGCCATCTTCGGCGGGCTCTTCTCCAAGTCATCAAGAATCGCGGCGACCCGCCCCCGCATGGGCTGCCAGTCCTCGACCGAGGCGCCGACATCTTGCAGCACCTGCCCGAGCCGGCTCGTCAGGTGGGCGAGGGTCTTGGGATCGGTCTGCTCGTTCACCTGAAAATGCATGAAGCTCTCCGCGCCGGTCCCGTCTGCCGTGCGAGGTTCGCAGGTTTTCATCTTACCCGCTGCGGTTCGCGTCACCTCGAAGATCGGGTGGATCACCATATGTACGGTCAGGCCCTGGTAGATCAGCTCTGCCATGATCGAATCGACCAAAAAGGGCGTGTCCTCTGTAACGATCTCGATAACCGTATGATTCCCGTTCCAACCATGGTCGGCCTGACGCGGGTTGAACACGCGGATCAGCGGGTCCTTGGAAAGCCGCTTCTGGGCGAAACGGAAGTGGGAGTTGGCCACCGCGAACAGGGTCTCCGCGTCGACGGATTCGATATCGGCCGGCGGCACATTGGCGTAATAGGCGCGCAGAAAATCCGCACAGGCCGCACCAGCGGCTCCGGCTACTCGTTTACTGGCGAGTTGCGCCGCCTTGGTTATCAGGGTCTTCTTCCGCGTGTCCTTGCGCGTTGCCATCGAGCGTTTCCTTTGATCGCCTATGTCCGGACGAGCGACATCCGTGTTCCGCCGCCGGTCTTGTCTGATTTGCGCCAACCATACGAACCAATTGGCAGAACATGGTTAACACCGGAAAGCATTCGTTAACCATGCCTTTTCATGCCGATGGCAACGTCGCTGTTGGCTGCTCCCTCTTCCAGCTATGAACTACGCACCGCCGGTGCGTCCCATTCGCTGAAACCGAATCACGCCGGGCCTTGTTTCGAACAACAAATTGCGAGAGCCTTTGACTCTGCTCAATCCGTCCACGGGAAATCGCCTTGCGCCTTGTCACGTTCACACCACCAAGCTCACCGCCACGGGTCGGCGCCTTCTCCAACAATGATAAGACGATCGTCGACCTCGCGGCCGCAGCGGCGGAAATATTTCCTAACGACGACGCCTCGGACTTCGTCTCCATGCTAGCGCTCATCGATGGCGGCGAAGCCGCACTTGCGCGCGCCTACGAACTATGCGATCGGGCCATCACTTGGGGCGTCGACAGGGCACTACATGCGCGCACCGCCGTGCGCCTCGAGGCGCCTCTTCCCAATCCGCGCCGCCTGCGCGACTGCGCTTGCTTCCTGCAGCATCTGCGCAATGCGCGGCTAGTCCGTCACACCCGCCTCGCGGCTCGCGAGGACGATCCCGAGGCCGCGCTCGAACGCTACCGCGCCGCCGGCGCCCTCGATGTACCCGACGAGTGGGTAGCCGCGCCAGTCTATCTAAACAGCAATCATTTAAGCGTGATAGGCCCCGATGATGAAGCCGTCTGGCCCCATGGCGCGCGGCGGATGGACTACGAGCTAGAATGGGCAATGATCACGGGCCGCGCCGGCACGAATATCACGACCGCGGACGCACGCTCTTACATCTTCGGTTACACCATTTTCAATGACATTTCTGCCCGCGACATTCAGGCCATCGAAATTCGCAGCGGCGCAGGAATGGGCGGCCCGGGAAAGGACTTTGACGCGGGTAATGTATTTGGTCCCTGCATAATCACCGCTGACGAAATTAAGAACCCCTACGATCTCGCCATGTGCGCCCGAGTCAACGGTGAAGAGTGGAGCCGCGGCAACTCCGGCATGATGGATCATCGCTTTGAAGATGTTCTGGCTCATCTCAGCAAGAACCAAACGGTCCATGCCGGTGAGGTGTTTGGGTCCGGAACCGTTCCGACGGGCTGCGGGATTGAGCACAACCGTTATCTCGAGGACGGCGATGTGATCGAGCTCGAAGTCGGGAGCATTGGGGTGCTAACTACAAGGATCACCAAACCAGCCGATTGGCGAGACCGCGAGAGCCCTGATCAAAATTGAGGAGAATAAGGTGCCACGTGATATACGCCGGGTGATCACAGGACATGACAGAAAAGGTAACGCTGTCGTCGTGATCGACGAGACGATGACCGCTGAGATGGGCCATGTGCTAACGCCGGAGGGTCAGTCGAATGTTCGCCTGTCGGATGTGTGGCTTTCCGAGCACACCCCCGCGAGTAATGTTGGCATTAGCGACACGGTAAGAAATACGGTCAGATTGCAGCCGCCAGCCGGTGGCACGGTCTTCCGAGTTGTCGAGATTCCGCCCGATTCGCAGCGCAACTATAGCACGATGGAAAAATACTTTGAGGAAATGGGCGCTGGCGAGCGTCTAGACGGGCGAAAGCATCCGGGGATGCACAAGACCAGCTCGGTCGACTACCTAGTCGTCATTTCCGGTGAGGTCTGGTTGATCCTAGATGAGGATGAGGTTTGCCTAAAAACCGGCGACACCTGTGTCCAGCGCGGGACCTTACACGCATGGTCGAACCGAACGGAGGAACCTTGCCTGCTCGCCGCTGTCTTAATTGACGCGCACCCCATGCCCTAGGGAGGGCTCACATTAATTTCAATTCATTCCAATAACTTAGTCTGGAAAAATGCAAACCATTTTCCTAATCAAAAAAAGTTTGCCGCGCGTCTGCCTAAAACTATAGTCTTTAGGGATCAATAACTAAAATTCTATCAGGGGGTTTAACAGTCATGAATCGCTTTACGTCAATTGCCGTCGCGGCAGCAGCCGTTATCGGCTTTGCATCTGTCGCGCCCAGCGCTTCGGTCGCCAAAGATTTTCCAAGCAAACCCGTACAACTTCAGGTTCCCTTTAAGCCCGGCGGGGGAGCAGATCGGACATTCCGTCTCTTTGCTCCATACCTTTCAGAAGAGCTCGGGGTGCCGGTTAAGGTCACGAATGTCTCCGGTGGAGGTGGATGGGTTTCTTGGGGCCAAGTAACAAATCAGTGGAACAAGAAAAAAGATGATCACAAACTGGCTGTTGTGAACATTCCCCACATTTTTTCGATGCTGAATCCGGCTATGAAGAGAAAAGAAACTCTGGAATCGTTTAACTTCCTAGCGTGGCATTCATACGACCCCGGCCTTTGGCTTGTTCGGTGGGATGACGAGCGTTTCAAGAATTTGGAGGACGTTCTCGATTATGCCGTTAAACAGCCACTAGTTATTGCTCCGGGTAGCCTCGGAAGTGATGACCACATCGGTGTGGCATTTGCTCAGCAAGCTGTCCCGGGCTTCCAGACGAAGTTCGTGACCAGTAAAGGTGATAACGCGAAAATCCAGCTTCTTTTAGGTAAACACGTTGATATGGTCGCGGCGAATGTTGGTTACTACATCAACAGCATTCTGGAACGGAAACTGCGGCCGATTGCTGTTATGCATCCGGAGCCTTGGAGAATGCTGCCGAGCGTGCCAACGTTCGAGGAAGTGACAGGAAAAAAGAATGTCACTTACGCTGGCCGAACAATCGCCACCGCGAATGGCCTTGAAGAAGAGAAGCGAGCAGTATACCTCGCGGCCATTGAGCGAGCCATTACCAACCCGGAATATATGGCTAAGGAAGT
>PBPM01000037.1 GCA_002724635.1 Rhodospirillaceae bacterium | reverse complement strand
GAAGCCCTATCAGCCCTATCACAGCCATGACGAGAAGCAGCCGCTGAAGCCCGGGTCGATCTACGAGCTCGATGTCGAAATTTGGCCCACGTCGATCGTCGTGCCGCCGGGCTATCGCCTCGGGCTGACCGTGCGGGGACGCGACTATGTCTATCCGGGCGGCACGGGCGGGCGGCTGTCCAACATGAAGAACGAGTTTACCGGCGTGGGGCCTTTCATCCACGATGGACGGGGCGCGCGTGTCTATGGCGGTAACGTCACGATCCATTGCGGGCCGAAGCATCTGTCGCACCTGCTGCTGCCGGTGATCCCAGGCAAGTGACGAGAGACAGGACAAGAACACAGAGGGGGAGAGTTTCGTGACCGAAAACGTGACCTATACAGACATTGGCCAGAACTACGACAAGGTGGTGGCGGGAATCCGCATCGACTGGGATGTTCCCATCGCAATGGACGACGACGTCGTTCTGCGCTGCGACGTCTTTCGGCCCGACGACGACGGGCAGTATCCTGTCATCATCAGCTATGGCCCCTACTGCAAGTGGCTGCACTGGAAGGACGGCTATCCCTACCAGTGGAAGCAGATGATCGAGGACTACCCCGATTGTCTCGCCGGTTCGACCAACCGCTATCAGAACTGGGAGCTGGTCGATCCGGAGAAATGGGTGCCCGACGGCTATATCTGCGTGCGCGTGGATTCACGCGGCGCGGGCCGTTCGCCGGGCATGCTGGATGTCTGGTCGGCGCGCGAGGCGCAGGACTTCCACGACTGCATCGAATGGGCGGGAACGCAATCCTGGTCGAATGGCAAGGTCGGGACCTCGGGTATTTCCTACTACGGCATGAACCAGTGGCAGGTCGCGTCCCTGCAACCGCCGCACCTGGCCGCCATGTGCGTTTGGGAGGGCGCGGCGGACTATTACCGTGACCTCGGGCACCACGGCGGTATCGCTTGCCGCTTCCCATCGGTCTGGTACAACTCCGCGGTCGTGCCGCGCCAGCACGGCAAGGGTGCGAATGGTCTAAAGAGTAAGATGAACGGCGAATGGATCTCGGGCCCGGAGACGCTGACCGAGGAAGAACTCGCGCAGAACCGCCGGGATTTCGGTAAGGACATCCTCGACCATCCGCTGGTCGACGATTACTGGAAAGCTCGGTTTCCAGACTTCTCGAAGATCAATGTGCCGCTGCTGTCATCCGGCAACTGGGGCGGCGTCGGCCTGCATCCGCGCGGCAATACCGAGGGTTTCGTGAACGCCGCGAGTGATCAGAAGTGGCTGGAGATGCATGGGCTTGAACACTTCACCCACTACTACACGGATTACGGCATCGACCTGCAGAAGCGCTTCTTCGGTCATTTCCTTAAGGGCGAGGATACCGGTTGGGACAAGCAGCCGAGAGTGCAACTCCTGGTGCGCCATCCCGGCGAAACGTATGTCGAGCGGGCGGAGGAAGACTGGCCAATCCCGCGAACCGTGTGGACAAAGAAGTATCTGGAGCCCGCTGGGCGGACGCTTGCCGACGCGCCGATGACAGAGGCGACTGCCACGACCTATGATGCACTGGGTGACGGTTTGACCTTTCTGACACCGCCCGTGGCGGCGGAAACAGAGATCACCGGCCCTGTCGCAGCCAAGCTGTTCGTCTCGTCGGAGACCGAGGATGCCGATCTCTTCCTTGTGCTGCGCGTGTTCACGCCGGACCTCAAGGAAATCGTCTTCAAGGGTGCCAACGACCCGCACACGCCGGTCGCAATCGGCTGGCTGCGTGCGTCGCACCGCAGGCTCGACCCTGAGAAAACGCTACCTTACCGGCCGTATCATGCGCATGACGCGGTGGAGCCATTGGCGCCGGGCGAGATCTACGAGCTCGACATCGAGATCTGGCCGACGTCGATCGTGTTGCCGGAAAGCTACCGGCTGGGCCTTAGCGTGCGCGGGCGGGACTATGTGTGGCCGGGCTACGAGCCGGGCTCGCCGGAGATCGCCGGGCGCATTCAGTACGGTGTAGGGCCGTTCAAACACGAAATTAAAGGGAACCGGCCGCTCGAGGTATTCGGAAAGAAGGTCACGGTCCACACCGGTCCGGACCATCCCTCCCACTTACTGTTGCCGGTTATTCCGGCAACGTGACCTAGTGGTGTGCTAGGTCGAATCAGTCTTTGAGCCCGGCCCAGCAGTCTAGTAGTCGGCCCTTAGCAGCGGGTTCTCCCGTCCGAAGGCTATTGGCCGCATCGCATATTGGGTCTCGAGCAAGAAGACGAGGGTGCTATCGAGATTCTCTGAGTCGAGCTCCGGGTTGCTCGCTGCATCTAAGGTCGCAGCATCGGGGCCGTGCTCGCGGCAAGTATGCTGCCGTCTTTTCGATTGCGGGCCGACAACAGTTTTATACGTGGAAAAATTTATATGTAGAAAAACGATTTTAGATGGCCGTATATCCCCCGTCGATCAGGAGATCTGACCCGGTCATAAAAGAGGACTCCTCGCTGGCTAGGAAGACCGCCCCGGCGGCGATCTCCTCCGGCTTGCCGAGCCGGTCCAACATAGTGTTATTGGCTGCCCGGGCGGCCTTCCGGTCCTCGAAGTTAGTGATGAAGCGATCTGTCTCGACCGGCCCCGGCGATAGGCTGTTGACGCGGATATTCTGGTGTGCATGGTCGAGGGCCATGGCCTTGGCCATGTTGATCAGTGCACCTTTTTGGGCGCAGTACCAAGGCCGCCCGGGCTTGGCCGTGCGGCCGAGCTGGGAGGCAATCAAGATGATGCTGCCGCCCCCGTTTGCTTCGATCACCGGGATCGCGTGCTTGGAGAACAAGAATGCGCTGTTCAGGTTGACGTCCATCGTCCGGCGCCAGTCGTCGTAGGAAATCTCCGTCAGCCGGGCGAGCGGCAGGTCGTAGATAGCATTGCTTACGAGAACATGCAGGCCCCCGAAGCCTTCGATCGCTGCCGCGACGGCGGCTTCGGCGTTTGCCTCAACGGCGACGTCCGCTATCAGAGCGATCCCTTGACCTCCGCCGCTGACAATCTCGTCGACGGTGGTATTTACGCGTTTATCGTCAATATCGACGCATATCACCGCCGCGCCTTCTGCGGCAAACCGCATAGATATGGCGCGTCCGATACCGCCGCCGGCCCCGGTCACGATCGCAACCTTATTATCGAGTGCACCCATGGTCTCGTCCTCCAAAGTACCGGCTAATATCGGGCGATCATATCGTCCGACACGCTGCGTCGCAGCCCCCGGAAGCCGGCGCGCAGGAGATAGATCGCGTTTCAGATATATTCAATTTTAGTTTTAACAGATTGAAATGGCGGGTTTTTCGGTTCGATCTCAATTCTTTCTCGCAACAACGGACTAAGTGATAGGAAAAACAACGGATACAAAACCCAAGCTAGATCCCGCCGGTTTGCGCATTGCCCCGGTACATTCTTGGCATCTCAACCAGCGCTCCCTTGGACCGGTTTCCGCATTACAGACGCGTCGATCGAAAAAGGGCAAGACCGAGTGGCGGGATCAGTGTTTTACAGTTAGCCACTTTCATTTAGATCCGGCCCGCTCTTTTTTCTGCGCGTGACCTGTTCAAATAAGTGGCGCTCGACCGCAAGGCCACCCTGATCGAGCTGGACCTTAAGTCGCTCTTCGTAGGGAGTATAGCGACCTGCATTACCGGCGCCGTCGTTGCCGTCTTTATGTGAGGCCCGTTCCGGCTTCGGACAGGCCCATAATCGGTTATACTATAAAGTTTATGCAACCCCGGACCCTAGGTAACGTCATCGCCGAAGCTCGCACCTTCGACGAAGCGGAACAGACCCGCTTCCGAAACCTCCTGAACCTCGCTAAGGAGAGCCCCTACGAAGGGGAGCGGTCTGCCGCGTTGGCCGCAGCCGAGCGTATGGCGAAAAGCCACGGGATGACCCTTGAGGAGGCGGCCGGCGGCGGCCCAGCGCCGAAGCGCCCTGAGAGCCGTTTTCCGCATTTTTCGCGCAAGCAGGCGAAGGACGCGTTTGGCCTCGCGAAGGCTGCCCGGATGACAGATGCCTGGACCGAGGCGGACAAGGCGCGGCGGGATGCGGCAATGGAGGATGCGCGCCAGCGTGGTCTGGATGAGGCCGAGCGACGCAAGGAGGCCGTGGCCCGTATGCCCCGGTCAAGTAACCGAAAGCGCGACCCAAAGAGCCACGCACGGGTGCTCCTGCAGGAGACCTCGCTGCCGATGGCGGAGATCTGCGCACTTACGGGCCTAGATATCTATCAGGTAGTTGGAATGAAGCTGAAGATGCGTCGGGACGACGACCATTGTCGCTGACGGCTTGACGCGATAGGTCAGAGCGCATTGACTTGCGCTGGTGCAGCGAACGTTTTCAGCGACATGCTCAGAGCGGCATGCGGGAGAAACGAGATGAACTACGACGGTTATACGGCGATCGACGCCGAACGCGACGGACGCATTCTGCGGCTCACACTGTCGCGGCCCGAGACGCTTAATGCTATCGATGCGGTACTGCACGAGGAGTTGTCGCGAATTTTCTTCGACGTCGATGCTGACGACGATGCCGACGTCGTGGTGCTGACCGGTGCCGGTGATGCGTTCTGTGCCGGGGGCGATCTGCAATGGCTCAACGCTATGCATGGCGATCCCGCGGCCTTTGCGAAGACGGTGTGGGAGGGCAAGCGGCTCGTGAACAGCTTGCTCGATCTGGAGAAACCGATTATCGCCCGGCTGCCGGGCCATGCGATCGGTCTCGGCTGCACGATCGCACTCTTCTGCGACATCATATACGCTGCGGAAAACGCTAGGCTGGGGGATCCGCACGTGGCGGTCGGCCTCGTCGCCGGGGACGGGGGCGCGGTGATCTGGCCGCAGCTGATAGGCTATGCCCGCGCCAAGGAATATCTCCTGACCGGCGACCTACTGACCGCCCGCCAGGCCGCGGAGATCGGGCTCATCAACCATGCACTCCCCGCGGACGAGATCGATGCGGCGGTTGATGCGATGGCTGCGCGGCTAGCCGGCGGCGCAATCAATGCGATCAAGTGGACCAAGGCGTCGGTGAATGCCGGGCTGAAGCAGGCCGCAAACGCTGTGCTCGACACTGCCTTCAACTTCGAGGCAATGTCCCAGATGACCGATGACCATCGGATCGCGACCGAGGCGTTCATGAATAAGGAAAAGCCAAAGTTCACGGGCAAGTAGACGGGACGGATCATGGATCATTTCCAGGAAGCCGAACATGTGACGATGCTGCGCGACACCGTGCGGCGGTTCGTCGAGAAGGAGATGCCGCGGACGCTGGCTCAGGAGTGGGACCGGGAGAATCACTTCCCACGCGAGATCTTCGAGCAATTGTCGGCGTTGGGTGTGAATGCGCTGACAGTGCCGGAAGAATTCGGCGGCGCGGGCCGCGACATAACCGCGACAATGGTGGTAATCGAGGAACTCGCCCGTCGCTCGATGGCGGTAGCCGTACCCTACATCATGTGTGCGTGCTACGGCGGCATGAACATCGAGGAGGTGGGCAGCGACGAGCAGAAGCGCGAATTACTACCGAAGCTCGCGAGCGGAAAATTGTTATTTTCCTACGGGATATCGGAACCCGATGTGGGGGCGGATGTGGCGAGTGTGCGGACGACGGCCGTGCGCAAAGGCAATGGCGCTACTGTTACGATCAACGGGGCTAAGCGGTTCTGTTCCGGCGCCAATATCGCGGATTACATATATGCGGTTGTGAAGAGCGATCCGGATGCCGAGCGCTATCAAAATCTCTCCATAGTACTCATTCCACCCGATACGCCCGGGGTAACGATCGAGTTGCAGAACTCCATGGGTATGAAAGGGGCATCGACCTGCGATGTCACTTTCGAGGATGTCGAGATATCGGCGGAGAATATTGTCGGCGGAGAGGCCGGTTGGAACGACGGCTGGCGCCGAATCGTTGGGCCAGGGCTAGATGTCGAGAAGATCGAGGTCGCGGCGCTGGCGCTCGGCAATGCCGCGGCAGCGGTGGACGACGCCTGGGGATATGCGCAGGAGCGCAAACAGTTCGGTAAGCCCGTTTCCTCCTATCAATCGGTGCGTCACATGCTGGTCGACTGCAAGACGCGGTTGCACGCCTGCCGACTAATGACCTATCACGCGGCCTGGCTGCTGGATGAGAAGAAGCCGGCCTCGGTCGAAACCTCTATGGCGAAGCTTTATGTTAGCGACGTCACCAAGGAGATTGTGCTGACCTGTCAGCAGGTTATGGGTGCCTACGGCTACATTAAGGAATTCGATATGGAGCGCTATGTGCGCGAGGCGCTGCTCATGCCAATCATTGGCGGGTCGTCCGCGATTCAGAAAAACAATATCGCCAACCGGCTGCGGCTGGCGCGCGAATAGGGTCCGGAAGGCGATATGCGCACGGATGTGAGTGGCTGGAAGACACGGCTAACCGACGAGCTGATCGCCGAGAATAGCGCTTCAAGAATCTGGCGTAATCGTACGCTGGCCCACGAGCTGGCTGCGCTGTTATCCGAGAATCCCGACCGAGTAATCTTCATCGAAGGCGAGCGGCGTTACACGGTAGAAGACATGGACCGTCAAGCCCGGGCGCTGGCGGCTGCGCTGCAGAGGCGCGGACTGACCGCGGGCGACGTTGTGAGCTTCGAGTTGCCCAACTGGCCAGAAACGGTCGTGATCGACTTGGCTTGCTCAATGCTCGGGCTGGTCTGCAATCCGATTATTCCGATCTACCGAGATGCGGAAGTATCCTACATTCTGCGCGACGCCGGCACCAAAGCCGTTTTCGTGCCAACGAGTTTCCGAAATTTCGACTATGCCGATATGATCGCTCGGCACCAGGCCGAACTTCCCGAGCTCGCGCATGTGATCACCGTGCGCGGTGCGGCCGCCGGCGCGACGTGCTTCGACGATCTGCTGACCGAGACGGATCCCGCCGACCTCCAATTGCCCGATGTAGATCCCAATGCGGTCAAGCTGATCATGTATACCTCGGGCACGACGGGACGCCCGAAGGGGGTCCTGCATAGCCACAACACTATCGACGCCGAGATTCAGGCGGTTGTGCACTTCCTTGGGCTCGGGCAACGGGATGTTGTCCTCATGCCTTCACCTGTCTCCCATATCACCGGATATCTTTACGGAATTCAGATGCCTTTCACGCTAAATGCGCCGGCCGTGTTCATGGATAACTGGGACGCCGCCGCCGCGGGCGACCTGATTGATGCGCTAGGCGTGACCTTCATGATCGCCGCAACGGTCTTTCTTCAAGAACTGACAGTGTTTGCCCGGGAGAGCGGACGGACATTGCCGAGCTTGCGCTATTTTCCGTCGGGGGGCGCGCCGGTACCGCCCGAGGTGATCTATGGCGCACACGCCGCGTTCGAGAATTGTGTGTGCTCGCGCGTCTATGGGTCGACCGAGGCGCCGACGGTCACCCTGGGTGTCAATAGCCGGGCGGAAGAGGAGCTCGGCGCTACGACCGAGGGGCGCATCGTCGGACACGAGGTAAAGATCGTCGACCCCGCCGACGGGCGGGAAGTCGGGCCGGGCGTCGAGGGCGAGATTCTTTCACGGGGCCCAGAGATGTGTCTCGGCTATGCGGCCGACGATCACAATGCGGACGCGTTTGAGTCGGACGGTTTCTTCCACACAGGTGATCTTGCCATGCTCGATGAGCATGGGGCATTAGTCATCACCGGGCGTTTGAAGGATCTGATTATTCGCGGGGGCGAGAACATCAGTCCGCGCGAAGTCGAGGACGCCCTTCACGAACACCCCGCGATTCACGAGGCGGCCGTCGTGGCAATGCCCCATCCGCGCATGGGGGAGACGGGTTGCGCCTTTGTCGTTCTAGAGGCGGGAGCGAGCGTTGAGCTGGCAGACGTCACGGCCTTCCTCAGGAAAACCGGAATGGCGAAGCAGAAGTATCCCGAACGGCTCGAGATTATCGATGATTTTCCGCGTACGGCGGCAGGGAAAATTCGTAAGAACACATTACGTGACATGGTCGTCGAAGCGATGAAAGCGGAGTAGGGGCTGGGTACCGTAAGGCCGGCGCACGGGTGCATCCGGTTGACAGGTTGAATGATTGGAAGACAACCTGAACGACATAAAGAAAATCATTTCACATGTGTGAAAATGGCTTTTGATAGGAGGGGCGAATGCAGACTCAAGACATAGAGTTCAACAGTAGCGGCGACACTGTGCGTGGCACGCTTTACATGCCCGACGGCGCGGAGAATCCGCCGCTCGTGGTGATGGCGGGTGGCTGGTGCTATGTTAAAGAAATCGTCATGCCGTATTACGCGGACGATTTCGTGGATATCGGCTGTGCGTGCCTAGTCTTCGACTATCGCCGCTTCGGCGAAAGCGACGGTCTCCCGCGCCAGCACATAAATCCTTGGGATCAGATCGAGGATTACCGCAACGCGGTGAGCTTTGCGAAGACCCTCGACAATATCGACACGGATCGCATCGGGGTTTGGGGGATCTCCTATTCCGGTGGCCATGCTTTGTGTGTGGCGGCGCTGGATTCCCGTGTGAAGTTCGCGCTCTCGGTAGTGCCGGTGGTCGACGGCTTCCCAACGATGCGCCGCTGCCATGGCGAGCGTAAGTTCGCCGCGATCCAGAAGCTGATTCTCGAGGATCGTGAGGCGCGGCAGCGCGGGGAGCCCAGCCAGATGATCGCCATGTCGACGACCGATCCGGACAACGAGATTAGCTCTTGGCCGTTCCCGCATGTCTGCACGATCTTCAACGACATAAAGGAACGCGAGGCGCCGAACCATATTCATGAGAACACGCTCGAATCGGTAGAGCTGCTGATGCAGTACGACGTGATGCCCTATGCCAAGCGTATCTATGAGACGCCCTACATGATGGCTATCGCCAAGGGCGATAACATTACCTCGGCGGATCTCGAGATCGACGTGTTCAACGCCGTGCCTTGCCCTAACAAGGAACTGGCGATCGTGGAAGGCGTCGATCACATGAGCCTATATTCCAACAACGATCATCTCGAGAAGGTCTCGAGCGCGCAGGCAAATTGGCTGCGGGATCTGCTGTTCGGGCCAGAGGCGCTTCTGGCAAAGGCTGCCGAGTAGTCCCGGCGTCTATAGCCCGGGCCGCGGGTCTGGCTTTTGCGGGTCTGGTCGTGGGTGTCCAGCGTCTAACCCGTTTAGTAAGACTTTCTATGGGTAAATGACTGGATACTGGAAGTTTGGTAACTCGCAGAGTAGAGGTTTTTTTTGGGCAAATGAAAACTGAATTTTGATTTCTTCCATCTCGGCAAAAATCTTGAAACCACGGTGGACATTAGTCTCGGATTGTTTCAAGGTTTTGTAAGGGCTAGAAAAGTCTATCGGGGACTCAAAAACAAATAGGGAGCACTAAATGTCCATTAGTTCTAAAACTACGGCATTGCTTATTGCCGCCGCCGCGACCGCCACTGTTGCCGTTTCGGCGCCGGCCGCCGCTCAGCAAACCATTAATCTCACCGCGATTTCCGGTTATCCGCCGCCCGCGACTTGGATAGGTTCGCTGGTCGATGCGTATATGCCTGCCGTCGACGCCAAGCTCGCGAAGACCGGCAACTACAAGATCAACTGGAACAAGGGCATCAGCGGCCAGATCGTCAAGCCGCGCGGTGAGCTGGAAGGTGTCGAGACCGGCATCGGCGATCTCGGCGTCATCGTGACCGCATTCCATGCGGATAAGGTTCCGCTCTACGATGTCTCCTTCAAGACGCCGTTCTCGACCAACGACATTGCGCTGATCAGTCGAACCACCCAGAAGATGGTCGATACCTTCCCGCAGTACAACCAGACTTGGCTGAAGGAGTTCAATCAGGTGCCGCTAGCACCGACGGGTGCGGTCGATAACTACATGCTCTGGTCGGCGAAGCCGATCAGCGACCTCGGTCAGGTCAAGGGGCTGAAGGTTGGCGCGGCCGGCCCGAATTTACCGTGGGTTCTGGCGATTGGTGCTGCCGGCGTGCAGACCAACCTCGCGGACGCTTACAACAGCCTTAGTACGGGCATCTACGAGGCCATGATCGTGTGGCGTCAGGGCGCCGGTGCGTTCAAGCTTTGTGAGCCGGCACCGTTCGCGTTCGACGCGACGCTTGGTGGCGTGAATGGCTTCTCGCTGAACGTCAACCGCGACGTTTGGGACGGCCTGCCAAAAGAGGTGCAGAACGCACTTCAGTCTTCGACTTCGGCTTGGGTCGAAGAAAATGTCAAGCGCGTGAACAACGGCGCCGTTTGGGGGCTTAATCGTTGCCAGAAGGAATTCGGCACCAAGGTGACCAAGGCCTCGACCGAACAGCGCAACGCTTGGGCACAGGCCCTGCCGCCGCTCGGCAAGCAGTGGGCCGAACAGCGGAACGCTGCCGGCCAGCCGGGTACGGAGATTCTGAAGGCCTGGATGGACGAACTACGTGCGGCCAACCAGCCGATTGCCCGTCACTGGGATCGTGAGTAGGCATCAACTGACAGCCTTTACGTGATTTCAATCTCGAAATAGGGGAGGGGAGCCGTCGTAACGCGGCTCCCCAATTTCCATTGAGCGCAATACTTGGCTTACTCGACCATTTACGGCGAATATTCGACTGGATAGTCCTCGTGAGCAACGCGGTGGCATCGGGTTGGATTTTCATCCTGATGTTGTTGATCACCCTCGATATCGTCCTGCGGTTTGTATTCAATTCGCCGCTAAGCGGCACGACGGAGATCGTCGAGATTTCTATCGTCACGATCCTCTATCTGCAGATCGCGCATACGCTGAAGGTCGGTCGCATAACACGTTCGGATGCGCTCTATGGCCGGATACTAATGAAGTGGCCGCCGCTGGGAAACATCATGGGCATATTCTTCCATCTGGCGGGGCTCGGGCTCATGGTCGCCATCGTGATTGGGGGCTGGCCAAAGTGGCTGCAGGCCTATCATGGCGGACATTTCGTCGGAAACACCGGCGTCTTCACCTTTCCGGAATGGCCGCAACGACTGGCGCTTGTCGTTGGCTGTTCGCTCCTAGGGGTTCAGTTTTTCCTGGCGGTCTTAGACAATGTCCGCGGCATCTTTGGAAAGCCGCCGCTCGAGCATGAAGAAGCAGTCGACGTGGAAGTGGCCGCGATTGAGGAGCCGAACAAATGACTGGCTTCGAGATTGGCATTATTTCCATCGTCGCGATGTTACTGCTGATCTATATCGGCATGCATGTTCCAGTGGTCTTGGCCCTGATCTCGTTCGTTGGGGTCTGGATCATCAAGGGCAACATCAAAATTGCGATTAGTCTTCTTTGGATCTCGGCAGCGAAAACTGTTGCCGACTTCCTGTTCGGCGTCATTCCTTTGTTTGTCCTGATGGGGCTCCTCGTCAGTACGGCGGGCATGGGGCGCGATACCTATGATATCGCTCAAAACGCCTTGCGCCGGGTGCGAGGTGGCCTAGGCATGGCGACGGTGATCGCCAACGCGATCTTCGCGGCCATCACGGGCGTGTCGATCGCGTCGGCGACCGTGTTTACGCGCATCTCCGTGCCGGAGATTCTGCGCTATGGTTATAAGGGCCGCTTCGCGGTCGGCACCGTCGCCGGCTCCTCGGTCCTCGGGATGCTCATTCCCCCGTCGATCCTCTTGATTATTTTCGCGCTGATCGCCGAAGAATCCGTCGGTGACCTGTTTATAGCCGGTATCGGCCCAGGGATCCTTCTGACCTTCTGTTTCTGTATTCTGATCGCGATCATGGCGTACGGTTTTCCGAGCACGGTCGCGCAGTCCGGTGCGCTCGATCAGCACATGGATCAGGAAAAGATGCCCGGTCGGGAGCTATTCGCGAAGACCTATCCGATCGTCATTCTTGTTTTGGTTGTGCTCGGCGGTATCTATGCGGGCCTGTATACGCCAACAGAAGCGGGCGCGGCGGGTGCTTTTGTCGCCTTCCTATTCGCGCTTGCGCGCAAGCAGATCACACCGCGCAAGCTCTGGGACGTGCTAGTGGAGACCGGGCACATCACCGCGACCTTGCTGTTCCTGATCATCGCGGCCAGCATGTATAGTCGCATGCTCGGTATTTCCGGCCTGCCGACTGAGCTTGGTCGCTTGATCGGCGACATGAATGCAAGTCTCGCGCAGCTCCTGATCATCTACGTGATCATCCTGATCGTCCTTGGGACCATCATAGATTCCGTATCGATCATGCTTATTGCCGTTCCGCTGTTCCTAGTGGTGCTCGCTCCGTTCAACATCGATCTGGTGTGGTTCGGCGTCGTGACTGTGATCGCGGTTGAGATCGGGCTCCTGACACCGCCGCTCGGGCTGGCGGTCTATGTAATCAAGTCGACCCTTGTGCAGAAGGATATCTCGCTGGCCGATATCTTCATCGGCGCGGCGCCGTTCGCACTCGTCATGCTGTTCGTCCTGATCTTGGTGATGATCTTCCCGGAGATCCCGCTGGCGCTGGTTGACCTAAAGCGGTCGCTGAACTAACTGCGATGCATCCGACAGAACGTCTGGAAGGGGCGGCGGATTTCGTGCCGCCCTTTCTCTTTGCGCCAGTGATGCTAAGCTTTGCGGCAACCGGTCTAATTACCGGACCGACATGGAGGGGGAAACATGGCCGCTGACGGAACCGTTGCTATCGACATGCACTGTCATGTGTTTTCGCCATCGGCGAAGGCGCTGATGGACAAGCATTACCAGCCCGAGGAGATTCTGGACCCGAACCGGGATCCGTACATGTTCTACGCCCACCCGTCGTCCATGGCGGTTGACAACGAGAATATCCCGAGCCTCGTGCCGAAGATGATCGACCTTGCGCCACGTGAGGCCGACATGGACGGGACTCGCGTGGACATGCAGATCGTCAGTCCCGTTCCAATCCAATTCTACTACTGGACGGATCCTGCGCTGGGGAACGAGCTGGCCCGGGTGCAGAATGACGACGTATCTAAACTGGTCGCGGGAAACCCTGATCGTTTCGCTGCCATGGGAACTTTGCCTTTACAGGACACATCTGCGTCGGTCGCCGAAATGCGCCGGGCGGTGAAGGAGCTCGATATTCGCGCCTTCATCCTGTCCACCAATGTGGATGGCGTGGAGCTTTCGGATGAACGCTTTGATCCGGTCTATGCCGAGGCTGTAGCGCTCAACGTGCCATTGTTCCTGCATCCGTTCGGTTTTACCGATGGTGCGCGCCTGCGCCCCTTCTTCATGCATAACTGCGTCGGACAGCCGCTGGAGGAACAGATCGCGATCACCCATCTGATCTTCGGCGGCGTGCTGGACCGGCACCCAAGGGTTAAGATCTGCATCGCCCATGGCGGTGGATACTTCCCGTATTACGCGGGCCGAATGGATCACAGCTGGGAGTTCCGCCCGGAACTACGCGACAAGATCAGCCGCCCGCCTAGCGAGTATCTCAGGGAGCTCTACTACGACACTGTTGTGTTCCGGCCCGATCAGCTCGAGTATCTCGTTGATCTAGTCGGAGTTGACCGCGTTATGATGGGAACTGACTATCCGTTCGACATGCAGGAGTTCGAGCCTGTCTCTTTCGTCGAGAGCGCGACAAAGCTGACCGCGCCCGAGCGTAAGAAGATTCTTGGTGGCACCGCCGCCGCTATGATGGGCATCGGGTAGGGTCGGCGGGTGGTCCGGGTAGGGACCTCTACGCGTTGCCCAGCAAGGTCCAGGTCGTCTGTATCAGGGCGACCGCTGTGCCGTCGTCGGCGGTTTCCAGATCGATTCGGCTGTAAATCATCCGCTTGCCGCGGCGCAGGACCTTGCCTCTCGCAATGATATCGGTATTGAAGGCCGGCGAAAGGAAGCTCGTCGTCATGTCGATGGTGGCCATCTTCTGAAAGCCCCCAATTGCGGATGAAATCACCACGACCATCGCCGCATCCGCAAATGACATCAGAGCCTGACCGGTGACCAGTCCGCCATCACGCGCTATCCGCTCGTGCCAGGGTAAGCGGACGATCGCGCCGTTGGCGGTGAGCTCCTCGACGATCATACCCAGCTCGTCGAGCCACGGCGTCATTACCGTGTCGAGCAAATGCTGCGCATCGTCGCGGGTAAAATCACTCATGTGGGCTGTCTAGTCACCCTTGAAGCCTGGGCGTCTTTTCTCGACGAAGGCGGCGACCCCTTCCGCAAAATCGCCCGTCACCGCGCAGCGCAGGAAGGCGGCGTGTTCCGCCGACAGATGCGCCACCATGTCGTCAGCCTCAAGGCTCTGGTTGATGAGTGCCTTGGTGTTCGCGTAGGCCGTCGTGGGGCCCTTCGCGAGGCGTTCGGCAAGCTTGGTGACCTCGTTATCCAGTGCATCGTCGGCCACGACGCGATTGACCAGACCGAGATCGAGGGCCGTGGCTGCATCAACGGGTTCGCTGAGCATGGCCATCTCGAGCGCCTTACGTCGTCCGACGATACGCGGCAGCAGATAGGTCGACCCGCCGTCGGGAATGGTCGCGATCCCGATATAGGCCATGGTGAACACGGCGTTCTCTGAGGCAATGCCGATGTCCGCATTCAGTGCCATCCCGACGCCGGCGCCGGCGATCGGGCCATGCAGGGCCGCGACAACCGGCTTCGGTATGGCAGAAAGCCCGAGGACAGCCTTGTGGTAGAGGCCGATGAGGTCGTCAATAGTTTCCTCAATCGCGTTGATATTCTCGTGGAACGTAGCAACATCACCGCCCGCCATGAATCCGCGGCCCGCACCCTTGAGTATGACGGTGCGGATGTTGGTATCACCCGCCAGATCATCGACCGCGTCGTTGAGTTCGAGGGCCATGTCGCGGTTGAGTGCGTTCAGCACATCGGGGCGGTTTAGCGTGAGGGTGGCGACGGGCCCCTGCTTGTCCACTAGAATGGTCGGCATTGGATTGGTTTCCGGTTGGCGTGGGTGATGTCGCAAACTTACCGGTGCCGCATGGGTACATCAATCGTCACAACCCGAAAGGCGGGAGTGTTGCATGGGCGAAGGATTTGATCTAACCGGCCAGGTGGCCTTCGTAACTGGGGCATCCAGCGGACTTGGAGCCCATTTCGCGGAAACTCTTGCACGTGCCGGAGCAAAGGTGGCCATCGCCGCGCGCCGGGCCGACAGGCTGTTCGATCTCGCGACCGTAATCGAGGCCGATGGAGGCCGCGCCCTTCCGGTCGAACTAGATGTGATGGATGCGTGCTCCGTGGCGCGTGCGGTGCGAATCGCCAAGGAAGAGCTCGGTGCGATGACCATTCTGGTCAACAACGCCGGGGTCCCGCCCCGAGCGTTGACGCTCGAGATGGAGGAAGAGGAGTGGGACCGGGTAGTCGGGACGAACCTCAAGGGCGCGTGGTTGGTTGCCCGTGAGATCGGGCGTCACATGGTGGCCCACGGGCGTGGGGGGCGGATCATCAATATTGCCTCGGTCTTGGGCTGGAAGACCGTCGCCAAGCGGATTCAGTCCTACGGCGTGTCAAAGGCAGGCCTCGTGAGCATGACCGAGACCATGGCCCTCGAACTTGCCGGGGACGGCATCCTGGTGAACGCGATCGCGCCCGGGTATATCCGCACGGAACTCAACGATGCGTTTCTGGACAGCCATGCGGGGCAGCGCATCCGCAAGCGCGTTGCGGTGGGGCGGTTTGGCGAGGCGGCGGATCTCGACGGCGCGTTGCTACTGCTCGCCGGCCCGGCAGGGGCTTACATCACCGGCGCGGTCATCGGTATTGATGGCGGCCTGACCCTTTCGACTCTTTAGCGCGCAGCGCAGGAGACTGTAACGTGGATTTTTCCCTAACCCAGGAACTCGAGGAACTGCGCCGGCGGGTCGCCGCATTTGTGGCCGACGAGATTATGCCGGTCGAGGCCGATCAGGCGAACTTCGGGGAACATGAGAATATCGCGGCGCAGCCGCTGCAGGCGCTGCGGGTGAAGGCCAGGGCGGCCGGTCTGTGGGCTCCGCAGATGCCGGTATCGCGCGGCGGCCTCGGGCTCAACACAGTGGGCATGGCGACGTTCTACGAGGAGGCCGCGCGCTCGCGTTTCGGCCCAGTCGTGTTCAACTGCGCCGCGCCGGATGACGGCAACATGATTCTGCTCGACCGAGTCGCGCGGGAGGACCAGAAGGACAAATGGCTACAGCCGATCATCGACGGTGAAATCCGGTCGTCGATCGTCATGACCGAGCCGGCGCCCGGTTCCGGTTCCGACCCTACGATGATGCTGACCCGGGCCAAGCGCAAGGGCAACGACAAGTGGGTGATCAGCGGCCGCAAATGGTTCATCACCGGTGCCCAGGGGGCCGAGCATTTCATTCTCTTGGCGCGCACCTCGGACGATCGGCGCGGGGCGCTCACGACCTTCCTGTTTCACAAGGACCAGCCGGGCTGGCGTATCGAGCGCCGCATTCCGATTATGGGTCCGGAGGAACATGGCGGGCACTGCGAGGTCATCTTCGAGGGGCTCGAGATCGAAGACGAGAACCGGCTGATGGAGGTCGGCGAGGGCATGAAGTCGGTGCAGATCCGTCTGGGAATCGCCCGCCTGACCCACTGTATGCGTTGGCTGGGCATGTCGAAACGCGCGATCGAGGAGTGCCTCGATTACGTAAAGACGCGCGAAAATTTCGGCGCGACTCTGGCTGATCATGAGGGCGTCCAGTGGATGCTCGCCGACGCGGCCATGGACATCGAGATCGGCCGGCTGCTTACCATGCGTGCGGCGGCGAAGCTGGATACCGGCGATCAGGCCCGCAAGGAAGTCTCGATGGCCAAGATCTGGGTGTCCGAGATTCTGCACAAGACGATCGCGACGGCGATCCAGCTAAACGGCGCGCGTGGCTACTCCAAGGACCTGCCGCTCGAATGGATGTACCGCTATGCCCCCCAGGCGAAGCTGGTCGACGGAGCGTCGGAGGTGCACAAGATGGTCATCGCGGGCCATCTCCTGGGCGAGGGCATGGACTTCTGGGGCTGGGATTAGTGCCCGACAGCCTGCACACCGGGCCGACCCCCGGGTTGCCGCTGCCGAGGGCGCAGCTTGAGGACTGGTTCTCGGACCGTCTAACGACAACGGGGGTGCGCATCGTGTTGGCGCGGCTCCTAGCCGGGGGGGCCGTCCAGCACAACTGGCGTATCGACGTGGACACTGGGCGCGAAACTCATGCGTTTGTGTTGCGGGCGGGCCCGAATCCGGGCTTACCCGAGAGCCTCCCGAAGGCCGCGGAGTTCGCGTTCCTGACGCGCGCGCATGCGACTGGTATCCCGGTGCCCGAACCGCTGTGGGTGGCGGATGCGGACGTGCCGTTCTTCGTTACCGCGTTCGTCGCCGGCGACGCGCGCCGCGCATCGCTGATCGCCCGGTCGGACAACAGCGCGCTCATCCAAGACCTGGCGTCGGCGCTGGCGCGTATTCACGAGATTCACCCCGGCGAAGACGCCGCGTGCAACACGCCTGGCTCGCGTGTTGCGACGCTGGTGCAATGGTTTGACGGGATCGGACCGCTGCCCACCGAGATCGCCAACGGGCTCGGGACGGGGTTGCGATGGCTGCGTGCGCACGCGCCCGCAGATACCGGTGCGCGCCTCGTGCATCGGGACTTCCGCACCGGCAATTTCCTCGTCGCGGATGGCCGCCTGACCGCGGTCCTCGACTGGGAATTCGCGGGCTGGGGGGATCCGGCCGAGGATTTCGGTTGGTTTTGTGCCGCATGTTGGCGCGGCGATGCTCGCGGCCGAGCGGCCGGCGGACTGGGCGCGCGGGAGTCGTTTCACGAGGCCTACACGGCGGCCGGCGGCACGGTGCCGGATCGCGAAAGGGTGCGGTTCTGGGAGGTCTTTGCTCATCTGCGCTGGACTCTCATTGCACTGCAGCAGGGCGCACGCGCGCGCGCCGGGGCCTACCCGGCCTGGGAGCTGGAAGAGGCGGCGACTAGGGTTCCCGGCCTGCTTGACGGTGTTGCGCGGATGGTCCGGGCGTAGCCCTAGGCCCCCTCGGGTACCACCACGACGCGGCCGGTGATTCGGCCCGCCTCGAGGTCCTGCAGGGTTTCGGTGACTTCCGACATGGGCCGGGAGGCGACCGGGATCGGATCGACCTTGCCCGCCTTCACCAGTTCCATCAGCTCATGCATCTCGCCGAGCGTGCCCACATAAGAGCCGCGCAGGGCGATGTCCCGCGTCGGCAGAGCCAGGGTCGGAATGTCGATCCGTCCTCCATACAAGCCGACCGCGATATAGCTGCCGCCTCGCCGCAGCACGTCGATGCCCAGGCTGGCCGTCTCGGTGTTGGCCACGAAGTCGACGACGGCGCCGGCGCCGGCATCGGTCAGTTTGGCGATCGTCGCCCGCGCGTCCTCGCGCAGCGGGTTGATCGTGTGATCGGCGCCCGCCTCGCGCGCCGCGGCGAGCTTCTCCTCGTCGACATCGACGACGATCTTCTCGTTCGCGATATAGTCAGCCGCGATGCCCACGCCCGTCAGGCCGACACCGCCGGCGCCGATAATGACCAGCTTGTCGTCGGCCGCTATGTCCCGGGCCTTGCGTATCGCGCTGTAGGAGGTGATGCCCGCGCAGGCGAGAGTGCAGGCGTAGTGAGGGTCGACTCCCTCGATGTCCACCAGATATTTCTCGTCAGGGATAACCACATGATCGGCATAGCCGCCCGGCCGACGCACGCCTAGCGGGGCCGAATTGGCGCAGTCGTTCTCGCGGCCCTCGTTGCAGCGCGCGCAGTCGCCGCAGCCGAGCCAGGGGAAGATCAGATAGGTCTTGCCGACCTCGACGCCGCCGGCGGCATCGGGGCCAAGAGCCACCACCTCGCCCACGGGCTCATGGCCCATGGTGAAGGGTAGCTCAATATTGCGATCTTCAAGGGTCATCTTGTTGCCGTCGCCGAGATCGTAATAGCCGTGCCAGAAATGTAGATCCGAATGGCAGACGCCGCAGGCCGTGATCCGGAGCAGTACCTCGTGGCCTTGGGGTTCCGGGGTGTCGCTCTCGACCAGTTCGAGGGGCGCGTTGGCGGCGACGAGTTGATAACTCTTCATGGACGATCTCTCCGCGGTTTATGCGTTCTAGGTGAATGATATCGAGACCGAACCGAGGCCCTGTATGGAATGGTCAATGCGGTCACCCTGTGAGACCCACTGGGTGGCGATGACGGAGCCGAGAGTGACGAATTCACCGGCCTTGAGATGGCGCCCGCGTTCGGACAGGCGATTGGCGAGCCAGGCGAGCGCCTCGAAGGGATGTCCCATGATGAGCGAGCCCAGCCCGGTGCCCAGCAGTTCCCCATTAAGTAGGATCGTTCCCTCCGCGACAGCGAGGTCGATATCCTGCCAGTTGGTGACCGGGTCGCCGAGGATGACGGCGGCGTTGAAGAAATTGTCGGCGGCCATGGTCGGCGTGTCGAGCTCGCGATAGTCGCGGTAGCGTGCCTCGACCAGTTCGATGGAAATCATCACCGCACCCACCGCGTCGCGCACGCTGTCACGTGTATAGGGACTGCCGGTGGCTGGCATGTCGGATGCCAGCGACACGGCGATCTCGGTCTCGACACCGGGATTCACGAGGTTGGCAAAGATCAGGTCGGCATGGTTGCGGTGGACCGTTGTGTCGAATACCTCGCCGAAAGCGGGCTCACGGATGTTCATATACTCCTGCATCACGGGTGTCGTACAGCCGATCTTATATCCAACCGGGCGGCCGAGGCCTCGTTCTCCGAGGATGACGTTGTGCCGCTCCTGAACCGAATAGGCGTCATGCAGATCATCGGGGCGATGATCGGTCGGCAGCGTGTCGAGCTTGGTCCGGTTCAGCCGGTTCTCGGCGATAGCCGTTGCGGCCTTGTCGATTGCGGTGGCATTCATATGTGTTAGCTCCCGTCGCTGAAGGCGCGCTGCAGGGCATCGATCGAGAGTTTGAGCGCCTCGCCGGAGGCGTCGATCAGCTTCCCGTAATGCCAGTATCCGTGGATCATACCGGCCATACATATGTATTCGACCGGAACGCCCGCCGCCGCGAGCCGTTCGCCATAGCGTTTCCCGTCGTCGCGCAAGGGATCGAACTCCGCCGTGACGATCTGGGTGAATGGCAGGTCGCCGAGTTCGTCCGCCTTGCTCGGCGACAGCATGATGTCGTCCGTCGTCGTCATTCCCGGTGCGTAGCAGTCGTGGTACCAGGCCATCTGATCGCGGGTCAGGAAGAAGTCCTCGTCGAGAAAGGCGTAAGAGGGAAGGTCCTGCTCGAGAAACATGTCGGTGATCGGGTAGACCAGAATCTGTGCCCATAGATCGGGGCCGCCGGCCGCGCGGGCGCGCAGCGCGAGGCCCGCCGCCAGGTTGCCACCGGCGCTCTCGCCGCCTACGCCGATACGCGCGGGGTCGCCGCCGAATGCCGCGGCATTAACATAGATCCATTCTAGGGCCGCCCAGCAGTCATCGGGGGCCGCGGGAAAGGGGTGTTCGGGTGCGAGGCGATAGTCCACCGACACGACGATACAGGGCGTATCCCGGCAGATCAGGCGGCACTGCGGGTCTCGGCTCTCGATGCTGCCGATCACGAAGCCGCCGCCATGAATGAAGAGGAATATCGGCAGCGGACCGGCCTCGGCTTGGCTTGCAGTGTTGGGCTGGTAGATGCGGATGCGCATGTCCCCGCCGGAGCTGGGAATCTGCCGGTCCTCGACATTGCCGAGCGGCACCGGGTCGAAGTTGCGCGGAAAGATGAACCGATCATAGGCTGTGCGCGCCTCGGTCGGCGGCAAGTCCATGAGCGGTGTCGGGGCCTGATTCAGCAGATCTAGAACCGCCTTTGCCTGCGGGTGCAGCGTCATGTGTGATCCCGGTTCCGCCAGCTTCTTGGTGCCAGCTTCGACGATCCGAAGCATCGGACGGCGTTCCGTGGCAGTCAACCGGAAACCGGTGATTTTTCAGCAATTTTCGCGCGAGAAACCCTATGAACATGCAGCCCGGGATGCTTCAATTCGGTCCAGCGTTTACTGGGGGAAGAGTTGATGCGATTCGCGTGTGACACGGGTGGCACCTTCACCGACCTGATTGTCGAGGACGATGACGGCGCGCTTTCGATGTACAAAGCGTCGACGACGCCGGCCGATCCGGTTCAAGGGGTGCTCGACGCGCTCGCGCTCGCGGCCACGGACCGCGATCTGTCGCTGGATGATCTTCTGGCACGTGGCGAGATGCTGATCCACGGCACGACCCACGCTATCAACGCCATCATCACGGCCAACACCGCCCGGACCGCGTTCCTGACCACGGCGGGACATCCCGATATCCTGATGCTGCGCGAGGGTGGCCGGATCGAACCGTTCAACTTCGTCGCGGCCTACCCCGAACCCTATATACCGCGTGCGCTGACGTTCGAAGTGCCGGAGCGGATTAGTAGCGCCGGGATTCCGTATACCCCGCTCGACGAGGCGATGACGGTCGAGATCATTGGGAAGTTGAGAGATGTCAACGTGGAAGCGGTTGCTGTGTGCTTCCTCTGGTCGATTTCAAACCCGGCCCACGAGTTGCGGGTCGGCGAGCTGATCGAGGAGCATCTGCCGGGCGTCCCCTATACGCTCTCTCACCAGATCAACCCGGCGCTGCGCGAGTACCGGCGCGCCTCCGCGACGGCAATCGATGCGTCCCTCAAGCCCCTGATGGGCGAGTATCTGGGTGGCCTGACCGCGCGCCTCACGACCGCCGGCTTTGCCGGCCGCACCCTCGTCCTGACCTCTCAGGGCGGCATGCTGGATGCGGGAGACCTGGCTCAAAAACCCATCCACGCCATCAATTCCGGTCCGTCTATGGCGCCGATCGCCGGCCGGAACTATGCGGAGGTCGATTCCGCGTCCAAGAATGTGATCATCGCCGACACCGGCGGGACGACCTATGACGTCAGCCTAGTGCGTGACGGGCGTATCCCGCTGACCAAGGAAACCTGGATCGGTCAGCCCTATCGCGGGCACATGACCGGCTTCCCGTCGATCGACATCAAGAGCGTCGGGGCCGGCGGCGGATCGATCGCCTGGGTCGATCCGGGTGGCCTGCTGCATGTCGGGCCGCAGAGCGCCGGGGCGGTGCCCGGCCCGGTCTGTTACGGCGCGGGCGGGACGGAGCCGACGGTCACTGATGCCTGCGTCACCCTTGGTTATCTCGACCCAGGCTATTTTCTGGGTGGCAGCATGGACCTCGATGCGGCGGGTGCACGCAAGGCGCTCGAAGAGCATGTGGCGAAGCCACTCGGCCTGTCTGTAGAGGTGGCGGCGGCCTCTATTCTCAGCGTGGCGACGGAGAACATGGTCCAGGCGATCTCGGACATCACCGTCGATCAGGGGATCGATCCCGCCGACGCGGTGCTGATCGGCGGCGGCGGCGCGGCCGGATTGAACTCGATCTACATCGCTCGGCGCCTTGGCTGTCCGACGCTCCTCATTCCCGAAACCGGCGCTGGGCTCAGCGCGGCGGGTGCACTGATGACCGACCTGACGAATGAGTATCGCGCCACCTTCTTTACCACCTCGGATGCGTTCGATGAGGCGGGCGTGAACCGCACCCTCGACGGCCTGCGTGCCGAGGCCCGGGCCTTCATCGATGGACCGGGCGCGAATGCTGTATCGTCGCGTATCGAGTTTGCCGTTGAGGCGCGCTACGCCTCGCAGGTCTGGGAGATCGAGGTGCCGCTGCCGATGGATCGGTTCACCTCCGGTGACCAGCGCGCGGCGCTGGACGAGGCGTTTCACGCGATGCATGAGCGGATCTTCGCGATCCGAGACCCGGGATCCGTGATCGAGTATGTCGGCTGGACCGCGGCGGCGCGCTGCGGCCTGCGTGACGGCGGGCCCGGGCGCCTATTGCCGGGCAGGAGGCATCAGGCGGCGGCGACCCGTTCGGTGTTCTTCGCCGGAGACGGGGCCGTGGAGGCGACCGTGCATGATTTCGAGACGATGGTGGCGGGCGAGACGCATCAGGGACCGGCGATCATCGAATCGCCCTTCACAACCGTGATTGCGGACAGAGCGACCAGTTTCGAGCGGACGGCATCCGGCAGCCTGCTGATGCAGCCCTAGCGGAGGAACGGCGATGACGAACAGGCAACTCGACGGCGCACAACTCGCCATCTTGGCCAACCGCTTCGAGGGGATTTCCTCGAAGATGGGTAACACGCTCCTGCGGACCGGCCGGTCGGGCGTGCTCAACCGGGCAAAGGACTTCTCCTGCTGTATTCTGACGGCGGATTGCGATCTGCTGGCGGTGGCGGAAAGCCTGCCGATCCATGTCCTGTCGGGTCCGGACATCATGGCACGGTCGATGAAGGAGTTTCATCCGAAGCTGAAGCGCGGCGACGCATTCCTGCACAACTCGCCCTATCACGGCTGCTCCCATCCGGCGGATCACACCATCATCATGCCGGTGATCAACGATGACGGCGTGCATCACTTCACGGTGCTTGCCAAGGCCCACCAGGCGGACATTGGAAACTCGATCCCGACCACGTATCACGGCACCGCGCGCGATGTTTACGAGGAAGGCGCGCTCATCTTCCCCGCGGTTCAGGTGCTCAAGGACTACGAGACCATCGAGGACATCGTGCGTATGTGCCAACTGCGCATCCGGGTGCCGGAGCAGTGGCATGGGGATTTCCTGGCGATGCTCGGCTCGGCCCTCATCGGCGAGCGGGAGTTGCTGGCGCTGGGCGAAGAGGTGGGCTGGGACACGCTGCACACGTTCATCGGCCAGTGGTTCGAATATTCCGAGAAACGCATGGCGGACGCCATTGGCGAGATTCCGGGGGGCGAAGCCTCGGCCCAGTCGACCCATGACGCGATTCCGGGCACGCCCGATGAGGGCATCACGGTAACATCGAAGGTGACCGTCGACCCCGATGCCGGCCGGATCACCGTCGATCTGCGCGACAATGCGGACCAGATGAACTGCGGGCTTAACGTGTCGGAATCCTGCTCCCGCACGGCGGCGTACATCGGGGTCTTTAACTCGATCGACCACACGGTACCCAAGAATGCCGGTTCCCTGCGTCGCATCGAGCTTCACCTGAAGGACGCGGGAGTCGTCGGCGTGCCTCGGCATCCGATCAGCTGCTCGGCCTCGACCACCAACCTCGCCGACCGCATCGTCTCAGCGACCCAACGGGCCATGGCCGAGATGGGCGACGGGTTCGGCATGGGCGAGGTCGGCTGTTTCTGCGCGCCCTCAACGGCGGTGGTGTCCGGGATCGATCCACGCAATGGCAAGCCTTATGTGAATCAGCTGTTCCTAGGCCATACGGCGGGCGCGGGCGCTACGCATCAGGACGCCTGGCTCACCATGCTGCATGTGGGCAATGGCGGTATGTGTTTCATCGATTCCGTTGAACTCGATGAGGTTTACACGCCCATACATGTGCATACCCGGCGACTCATTCCTGACAGCGAGGGGGCAGGCCGTCATCGCGGCGCGCCGGGGATCGAGGTGGAGTACGGCCCCGTCGATTGTCGGATGGAGGCCGGGTTCGTGCATGACGGCAACATCCATGTACCTCAGGGCGCGCGGGCGGGTTTGCCGGCCGCACGGTCGAACCAGTTCAAGGCGAATCGGAACCGCGAGCAGAAGCAGCTCGATCAATGCTCGATCGTCTGGGTCGAGGACGGCGAGACGCTGGTCTCGATAGCGCAGGGCGGCGGCGGATATGGCGATCCGCGCTCGCGCGATCCGGAGCGGGTGTTGCATGATGTGCGCGAGGGTATCGTCAGTCGCACGAGGGCGGAAGAGGTTTACGGCGTGAAGATCACGGACGATTTGTCGGTCGATCACGCAGGCACGGAGGAACTGCGATCGGCGTGAATTCCGGTCGCGACAAACAGTAAAAAGGGAGAAGTTTCATGCGGTTAAAAGACAAAGTGGCCATCGTCACGGGTGGCTCGGTCGGCATCGGCGCTGCGATCGCCAAGCGGTACGCGGCCGAGGGTGCGACCGTGGCGACGGTCTACAAGAGCAACGACGAGGGCGCGACCGCAATCATCAAGGAGATTGAGGATTCGGGCGGCAAGGGCAAGGCCTTCAAGGCTGATGTCTCACAGGTCGCGAATATCGAGAAGCTCGTGGCAGACGTCATCGCAGAGTTCGGGCGGGTCGATATCCTGGTGAACAATGCCGGTGTGTTCCGGACGGTCCCGGTGATGGAGACGACCGAAGAAATCTGGGACGAGCAGCTCGACCTGAACCTCAAGGGCTACTTCTTCATGGTGAAAACGCTCGTACCGCATTTCCGCGAGAATGGAGGCGGCAAGGTGGTAAATATCTCGTCCATCGCGGGCACCGGGGCCTTCCCCAACTGTCCGGGCTACTGTGCGTCAAAGGGTGGAGTTGTCAACATGACCCGCGCGCTGGCAGCCGAACTGGGTAAGGAGAAGATCAACGTTAACTCGATCGCGCCTGGCAATGTGGCCACGCCTCTGAACGCGCATGTCCGCGGCCCGGGCAACGAAGAATATGTGGAGCTGATGAAGACTTTCACGCCGACCGGGATCGACTTCATGGATCCCGAGGACATGACCGGTACCGCCGTGTTCCTTGCGACCGAGGATTCCCGCATGATCCATGGCGAGACCGTCATCGTCGACGCCGGCTGGTCCGTCTGGTAGGGGACGGCCCTTGGCCAATCGCGAGAATGCGCATTTCCTGCTGCTGAACATCGGTCACTTCCTCGACCACCTGTTCATGCTCATTTTCGCGACTGCCGCTGCGCTTCGCCGCCGCGCCGGCGGAATAGTTCAGCTCAGATCGAAGCCCTTTTTGCGTGCATAAGCGCCGAAATCGGTACGTTGCGGCTCGGCGTACTGGCGCGCCTTGTCTTCGGACCATGTATAGGGGGCGCGGGTGCCGAATCGGTCCGGGTCGCGCTGGGAACCATAAGGGCGCAACTCGGCACGGCGCAGGTCATAGGCCTCGATGGCGGCCCATTGGGCGTCCTCGTCATAGGTGTCGGTGTGAACGGTTGCCGCGAGTGGGAGGCGTAGGTTCGCGCGCGGTGTTCGCCCGGGCCAGCCGAGCGTCATGCCTGCAACCGGGAAGATCCAGTCGGGCAGGCCGAGCAGCTCGTTCACCGTCTCGAGATGGTCGCGGATGGTGCTGATGGGGCAGGTGCCGAGGCCCGCGGCCTCGGCCGCCTGCACGAATGCCGACAGCGCGATCCCGGCATCTACGGCCGCGTTGAAGAACGCATCGAGATGGTCGTTCTCGAACGGATGGCCATGGCGTTCGTGGATCTGTCGCAGACGGCGGTTGTTGCCGCAGAAGACGAGGAACACCGGCGCGTCGGCGATCCAGGGACTGCTGGGGAACAGCGCATTGACCGTGGCCCGCTTCGCCGGATCGTGGACGATGATGATGTCGCGCTGCTGCAGATCGCTCTTGGTCGGAGAGCAGAGCGCCAGAGCGCAGAGCTGCCGGACGAGTTCGCTGCTCAGGGGCGTATCGGCATAGCTGCGGCAGGACTGATGGTTCGCGATCGATTGCCACAGGCCGTCATCCGGTGCGTCGGGCACGTCTTGCGGAGCGTCGTCGAAACGCAGTTGCAGCAGTTCGTCGATCGAGGGGGTGTCGGGCATGATGGATTATTTCTCCGGCGCAAGCCGGACTGGGCAGCGGATGTCGAGGTTAGGCGGTGGGCAGCGTGTGGTCGCCGAACTGCTCGCGCAGTTTCGTCTTGAGGACCTTGCCGGTGGCCCCCAGCGGCAATTCATCGATATGGACCGTGTCGTCGGGTAGCCACCATTTGGTAAGCTTGTTTTCCATGAATGCGATCATATCGTCATGGGTGGGTGATTTGCCGCCGGCCGGCACGATGATCAGGAGCGGGCGTTCGTCCCATTTCGGATGCGGTACGCCGATGACGGCAGCTTGGGCGACCTCCGGATGGCTCATAGCGAGATTCTCGATCTCGATCGACCCGATCCATTCGCCGCCAGACTTGATCACGTCTTTCGACCGGTCGGTGATCTCCATATAGCCGTCCGCATCGATCGTTGCGACATCTCCGGTCGCGAACCAGCCCGCCGCATTCTGGGATTCGGACCTGTCCAGCTTGAAGTAATTGTCGATGATCCACGGGCCACGCACCTCGAGGTTGCCAAAAGCCACGCCGTCGCGGGGAAGCTCGGCCCCGGTATCGTCAACGATGCGCATTTCGACGCCGAACACAGGACGTCCCTGCTTGATCTGCTTACGCATGCGCTCCGTGTCGTCCGTCATCGACGGCTTGGGAATAGAGACGGTGCCGAGCGGGCTCATCTCCGTCATGCCCCAGGCGTGGCGTACCTCGATCCCATAATCCTCCTGAAACTCGCGGATCATGGATTCCGGGCAGGCTGATCCGCCGATGACCGTACGCTTGAGTGCGGGCGCTTGGGTTTCGGCCTCGCGCCAGTGGGCTAGCAGCATGAGCCAGATCGTCGGTACCCCCGCCGCGCAGGTCACGTCCTCGTCGACGAGCAGTTCGTGGATGCTGGCGCCGTCGAGCCTGGGGCCGGGAAAGACAAGCTTTGCGCCGACCATGGTCGCGCCGTAAGGGATACCCCATGCGTTGACGTGGAACATTGGCACGACCGGCAGGATGACCTCGCTTTCGCCCATATGCAGAACGTCGGGTAGGGCCGACGCATAGGCGTGGATCATGGTCGAGCGGTGGCTGAACAGTGCGCCCTTGGGGTTTCCGGTGGTGCCGGAGGTGTAGCAGAGCGAGGAGGCTGTGTTCTCGTCGAATGACCGCCATTCGAGATCGTCGGAATGGCTCTCGATCAGCTCCTCGTAACAGAGAACGTTTGCGAGTGAGGTCTCCGGCATGTGTGCGCGGTCGGTCATCACCACCACGCCCTTCAGATGCTCCAGATCGTCCGCCACCGCCTCGATCAGCGCAACCAGATTGATATCGACGAAAACATAGGCGTCCTCGGCATGGTTCATGATGTAGGTGAGCTGGCTGCCGTGCAGGCGCGGGTTGAGCGTATGGGTGACAGCGCCGATGCCGGAGACGGCGTAGTAGACCTCGAAGTGGCGGTGAGTGTTCCAGGCCATGGTTGCGACCCGGTCGCCCAGCTTCACGTCGAGGGCTTGCAGCGCGTTGGCGAGCCGGCGTGCACGCATGTGGGCGTCACGATAAGTATAGCGGTGAATTGTGCCTTCCACCGTCCGCGTCACGATCTCGCGGTCGCCGGAGGTCCTGTCGGCATGCCGCAGCAGACTCGAGATCAGCAGCGGCTGATCCATGATGTTTCCGAGCATGGATTCTCCTCCTTCATGTCCGGCGTTGATCACCGTTCCATGGGCGAAGTATCGGCCGAGCCGGGGCCCGGCTCAAGGGCGGAGACGCTCAGGCGGCTATCCCGTTGAGGAATTCGAGGCAGATTTCGGCGAAGCCGTCGGGGTCTTCCATCAGCGCCACATGGCCGGTGCCCTCGAGGATGCGCAGCTCGGCGCCGGGAATCTGCGCATGAATGGCGGCCGACAGGTGCGGCGAGGCGATCAGGTCGAGGTCGGAGCAGGTGACCAGTGTCGGGACATCGATCGATGGCAGCCGGTCGTACGTATCGCCGACGATGCAGGCCTCGAGCTGGCCGATCCAGCCGGCGTTAACCGGGGACTTCTCCAGTAGAAACGCCCGATGGGCGTTCATCTCGTCCACATGCTGGTCGTAATAGGCACTGGCGTGGAGTGCCAGCATGCTGATCTCGGCGAGCGCAAGCCGCTGGTCGTTCTGCGCGAGATAGAGCCGGGTTTCCTGAAACTTCTTAAGCCGTGCGCCGTTGCGCGCCCAGCTGTGATGAATGCCGAGGCTCATCACCCTGTCCGGGTGGTTGAGGGTGAGCTCCTGGGCGATATGGCCGCCCATGGAGAAACCCATGACATGGGCGTGCGCGATCCCTGCGCTGTCGAGGACGTGGGCGGTGTCGTCGGCCATGTCGGCTAGGCTGTAGCCGGGCTCGGGCACGCTCGAGGCGCCGACGCCGCGATTGTCGAACACGATTGTGCGGAAGGATTTCGAGAAATGCGGGATCTGGCCGGCCCAGAAGTGCATGTCGTGCCCGGTGCCGCTGACCAAGATCAGCGGCGGTCCGTCGCCATGGACTTCGTAATTGATCGAGACGCCGTCGCGCGGCGGGGTAATGGGCATGCTGGTGATCCCTTGCAAGTGATGACCGCAGCATGGCTACCCGCTACCCTGCGTTCAAGTGCCGCGGTCGGTCATCGCAACGGAAAACCGCCCCGGACATTTGCCTGGGGCGGTTCCAAAAACTACAAAATGTTTCCGTCGCACCCGACCGCGGCCGGGGCGACGGGGTAAGCTCTCTAACCCGGATTACGCTTGGCAAACAGCCAGAGAATGATCGCGACCGCGATCAGTCCGACTATGCCGTTTTCACCGAGCGTGTCGATCAGGGTGATCAGTTCGGCAACCACGCCGCCGAAGAACGGCAGATCGCCGACCACGAGTATATCCAGCACGATCGCCAATGCGATCAGCAGGAGCCCGAGTTCGGTCACCTGACCTATCCATTTCTTGGCTCTTTCCATCATACCATCAGGCATGCTTTTCCCCTTCTGGGTTGTTTCAGACCTAAAGCCCAAGCGGCTACGATATATTGTAGCCGGCGAGAAGCCCAAGCGGCCACGATATGTTGTAGCCGACGAAAAGTATCACACAACATGACCGAAATCTGTCAAGGCGATGAATACAGTAAAAATCGAATTACACGACGCCTTTTCGGAAAAAATTTAGAAAAAGATGATTATAATTTTCTTATTTAACATCAAATTTACTTAGGCATTCGTATTTTGATCACATTTATGTTATAAAATACAATAAATTTTGTTTTTATACATGCAAATACCGTCAAAATCGGAATGGTCAAGCTGCGCAACGGACAAGTGTGACGCTGCCGATAAAACGTGCCGGCCATGACAGTTCGTTATATGAAAGCCGTTGCGCCTTGCGTCCGAAGCCAGAGCCACCAGTTCGCTTCATCATCTGCCCATAAAGTGATCATCTTTTCGCCTGCCTGTTGCAATCGCTGGCTCGACGACGCTACACCTCAACCCTATCGTTTGCCCGGGTTCACGCGCGTGGAAGACCCCGAGAAGAAGAGGAATTACGGATGCCGGATGCACCTTTCGACAGCCGGGAGTTTCGCAACGCATTGGGAAACTTCGCTACCGGCGTCACGATCGTGACGGCCAAGGGCGAAACGGGCGAGATGGTAGGGGTGACCGCCAGTTCGTTCAATTCCGTATCGCTTGAGCCGCCACTGATCCTGTGGAGTCTGGACCGAACGTCGGCGAGCTTGCAGACCATTGAGGCGGCAAGCCACTTCTGCGTACATATTCTCAGCGATGCGCAGGCCGATGAATGTATGGCCTTCGCGAAGTCCGGCGGCGACAAGTTCTCGGAACTGGATTGTGGCGAGGGTTTGGGTGGTGCGCCGCTACTCGATGGCTGCCTAGCACGCTTCGAGTGCCGGAACATGGTGCATCATGACGGTGGCGATCATGTGATCATCGTGGGCGAGGTCGAGCGTTTTCAGGCCTGCGATGGCGACCCGCTGCTGTTCTTTCGCGGTAAGCTGAGCGGAATTGCGCCCGTAGACGACGCCACCTGAATCCGAGCCGCTTTGAGTCCAACTGGTCTCGTTACCCAGCTATAGTGACGCTGCGCATTCTACCGAATGAATGCTCGCTGAATGGCGCATGCGTCGATTTTAGGAGAAATAAAGATGAAGACCCTGGATCACCTGATCAACGGCGTGCCCTCCGCCGGCACGTCCGACCGGACCGGACCGGTATTCAACCCGGCAACGGGAGAACAGATCGCCGAGGTCCGACTGGCCAACGTCGCCGACGTGGATTCGGCTGTCGCCGCGGCGAAGGAGGCGTTGCCGGAATGGTCCGCGATGCCGCCCCTACGGCGCGCGCGCATCATGTTCCGGTTCAATGAGCTCATACTGACGCATGAAGAGGAGCTTGCCGAGCTGATCACGCAACAGCACGGCAAGACGATCGAGGACGCGAAGGGTGATATTCTGCGCGGCCGCGAGGTCGTGGAGTTCGCCTGCGGAATCCCGCACCTCATGCGCGGTGATTTCACCGAGGATGTTGGCACCGGCATCGACGCCTATTCGATCCGCCAACCCGTGGGCGTCTGCGCGGGCATTACCCCCTTCAACTTTCCGGCGATGATCCCGTTGTGGATGTTCCCTATCTCGATTGCCTGCGGAAACACGTTCATACTGAAGCCGTCCGAGCGCGATCCGTCCTGCCCGTATCGTCTTGTCGAGCTGGCGCATGAGGCGGGCGTGCCCGAGGGGGTCATCAACATGGTGAATGGCGACAAGGAAGCAGTCGACTCAATTCTGACCCATGCGGATATCGACGCCGTATCCTTCGTCGGGTCGACGCCCGTCGCATCCTACATTTACGCGACCGCCGCGGAACACGGCAAACGCGTTCAGGCCCTTGGCGGCGCTAAGAATCACATGGTCGTCATGCCAGATGCGGATATCGAGCAGGCCAGCGACGCGCTGATCGGTGCCGGTTACGGATCGGCTGGGCAGCGTTGCATGGCGGTTTCGGTGGCGGTTGCCGTCGGCGACGGCACGGCCGATGCGCTGGTAGAGAATCTCAGCCCGAAGATCCGGGAGCTCAAGATCGGGCCGGGTAATGCCGACGATATCGAGATGGGGCCGGTGGTGACAAGGCAAGCGCAGGAGCGCATCCTTAACCTGATCGACAAGGGCGTGGAGGACGGCGCGACGCTCGCGGTCGACGGCCGCGGGCTGAAGCTGCAGGGCTACGAGAATGGCTACTTTATAGGCGGGACCCTTTTCGACCATGTCACTGAGGACATGAGCATCTACAAGGAAGAGATCTTTGGCCCGGTTCTCTCGGTGGTGCGTGCTCAGGACTACGAGAGCGCGCTCGACATGGTGAACCGAAACGAATTTGGCAACGGTACCGCTATCTTCACCAAGGACGGCGATGCCGCCCGCGATTTCACCGAGCGGGCACAGATCGGAATGGTCGGCGTGAATGTGCCGATCCCCGTGCCGGTCGCCTATCACAGCTTCGGCGGTTGGAAGCGCTCCCTGTTTGGCGATACCCACATGCATGGTATGGAAGGCGTACGGTTCTACACGCGGATCAAGGCTGTGACCTCGCGCTGGCCGAAATCTGGTGTTCGTGAGGGCCGTAGTCTGACCATGCCTACGATGCAGTGACCGCCGGGACGGACATCGCGAAAATTCGCCTTTCGGGCGTTACCCGTAGCTTCGACGGGGTGCGCGCGGTGGATGCGGTCGACCTGACGCTGCACCCCCGACAGTCGCTGGTCCTGATCGGCGGATCCGGCAGCGGCAAGTCGCTGCTGTTGAAATGCATACTGGGTCTGGTCGAACCGGATGCCGGCTCGATCAAGGTGGACGGCGGCGAAACCGTCGGTATGCCGGCGGGCGACCGTATGACGTGGATGCGGCGGTTCGGGGTGCTGTTTCAGCGCCAGGGCCTGTTCGACAGCCTGACCGTCTGGGAGAATGTCGCGTTCCGGCTGTTGCACGAACAGCATCTCTCGCGGTCGGCGGCGCGGGAGATGGCGGTCGCTAAGCTGGAGAAGGTCGGGCTCCTGCCCGATACGGCTGACCTGTCGCCGGCCGAACTCTCTGGCGGTATGCAGAAGCGCGTGGGGCTCGCGCGGTCGATCGCTACCGACCCCGATATCCTGTTTCTGGACGAGCCGACGGCAGGACTCGACCCGATCATGAGTAATGTTATCAGCGACCTGATCAATGACCGGGTGGATGATCTCGGCGCGAGCGCGATTTCGATCGTGAGCGACTTGGCTGTAGTCAGGCGGATCGCCGACACGGTCCTGATGTTGCATGAAGGGCGTGTTGTTTGGTCCGGCCCCGTGGCTGAACTCGACGGGTCCGATAATGCCTATGTCCGACAATTCGTGACGCAGTCGCTCGACGGGCCGATCCGGATGCCGGCGCTTGCGGGTTAACAGACGGCGCACCCTCGTCGTTCAAGACTTCCTAAATTCCGCATGGTACGGGATGGCGCGCCGGCCCGCGGGTCTGAAACTCTTGAGCCTAACGGCAGCACCCGCATCGCCGCCCCCGACCTGCGTGGGTCGACGAGAATGGCGCTGTTGTACTCGATCGATGCTGCCGGCCGGGAGCCAGCCCACATCTTAGTTAGATCACGGCCCACGGAGACCGTTTCCTGGCGTTCGTTGGAGCCAACTTTACGGTTTGACGTGACTGGTGATTGTGCCCCGCTGATTAGGCGAACATTGTTGGTGGAGACTCCGTACCGCCCCTCAGACGCTGGCTGCGCCGTAATAGAGCGATGAGACATGCTGCGCCTCTGCGAAGAAAAGCCAGCGTTCCAGCAGAATGCCGACCACTGTGCTGATCAGCGCCACGCCGCTGGCTAGAGTCGCGTAAGGTGCCGGCAGAACGCCTGCGACCACAAGGGCTAGTGCTGTCGCCACGCCGCCGACCATAAGCGCGATCTTACGCAGCCGTGCGGCATGTTTTCGGGCGATCACATAACCCATTTCGCGCATCACGTAATTTTCGTTGGTGTGCGGGGATTCGAGCAGCCGAACCTGGCCGATGTTGCCGAGGCCCGTCGCGGATTCTGCCGTCGCAATGGGCGCCGCAGTGTCGATCTGGCGCCAATACACGATCTTCGCCGCCCAGGTCGCTAGCGTAACGATTGCCGCGGACCAGGCGAGTACGCCGGGTGTCACCCAAAAAAAGGATACGATGGCAATCAGGAGGACGGCGCCGGTGGACAGGGCGAAGGCGATGTAGAGCGGCATGACCAATGGCATGTACCAGCGGGGTATCGCGCGCAGGCTCGCATAGATCATTCCGGTGCAGCCCACGGTGACGATGCAAAGACCGGCGCCGATCAGCCCTGCCCAGATCCAGATGAAGTTCAGGCCGGCGAAGAACAGGGAGCCGACGGCGAAAACCAAGATGGGGATATATGTCACGATCGCGGCGATCCCCTCGCGCGCTAGCCAGGAGGTTTGCCATTGGCTGAGCGCGCGCCATGCGCGTTCGGGGTGTCCGAGGTGGAGGGTGGAAGAGAGTAGCCCCGCCGTGATGAGCGCGAGGGACACGAGGAAGACCGTGATACCCAACGCCGGGGTGAGGGGGACGATGCCCAGCAGCGCGAGGACCACGAGCCAGACGATGGAGCCGTATCCCGCGCCCGAAGCGGTTGTGAAGAAAATGACGGAGTATGCGGGGTTCATCGTTCGCGTATGTTGACGATTAACGGGACAGCATCCGGTCGACCCAGTCGAGGAACGCGCTTCCGGTCTCACCGGGGGCGGCTTCGGGTAGGGGGGGCGCCTGTTCGTGCCGGGACCCGGGGCGCGGTGGTAGATACTTGTTCACGGGCTTCATGCCCAACTCCGGCATGAGGTCGTAGCCGCCACGTTCATCGACAAGTCGGCTTACATCCGATTCCGGATCGCCCAAGTCGCCGAAGTGCCGCGCGGACGCCGGACAGGTGGACACGCAGGCCGGCACCCGATCCTCTTCGGGTAGGTTTTGGTTTTCTATCCGGTCGATGCACAGGGTGCATTTCTTCATCACGCCGTCGGCATAGTCATATTCGCGCGCGCCATACGGGCAGGCCCAGGAGCAGAGCTTGCAGCCGATACAGCTGTCAGCGTTGACCAACACGATGCCGTCACTCTCGCGCTTGTAAGAGGCCCCGGTCGGGCAGACCGTAACGCAGGCCGGCTCCTCGCAATGCAGGCAGCTGCGTGGGAAATGCACCGTCCGTCCGCTGTCGCCGTCGCCAGCCTCGAAACTGTGTACGCGGTTGAACCAGACGCCCAGCGGGTCGGCCCCGTAGGGGTCTTCGTCCGTCAGCGGAGCGGAATGGCCACCTTTGTTCCATTCCTTGCAGTTGACGGCGCAGGCGTGACACCCGACGCAGATGTCGAGGTCGATCACAAGACCGAGCTTACGGCCGTCGCGTGATTCGGGAAGCCTGGTCATTCGTTTGCACCTCCGCGATTGCGCCGCCAGCTTCCGCCCGGCAGGAACCGTGAACCGAAGCGCAAGCGCTTGGGGGCTTCGTCCACCCCGGGTGCGCGCGGCACCGCCTTCGTGCGCAGCGCCTCGTCCGTAGTCGCACCGCCAGTTCCATCATCCTTGATGACGCGCACCCGCAGGTCGAACCAGGCCGCCTGGCCGGTGATCGGATCGGTGTTGGAGAACCGGTAGCCGTCTTTCGGCGGCAGCAGGTCGGTGATGAGGTGGTTGAGCAGGAAGCCCTTGTTGGATTCCGGTGCGTCGTCCGAGAGGTTCCATGCGCCACGCTTCTTGCCGATCGCGTTCCATGTCCACACGGTGTCGCCATTGCAGCCCTCCATCAGCGCAATGGTTGCCCGGATGCTGCCATAGGGGCTCTCGACGCGCACGGCATCGCCGTCGGTGAGGCCATGACCTTCCGCGCTGCTACGGTTCATGTAGAGCTTGTTCCAGCCGTGAATCTGTCGGAGCCACGCATTCTGTGATCCCCAGGAGTGGTACATCGCCATCGGACGCTGGGTCAGGGCGTGGATCGGGTAGGCCTGCGGGTCGGTATGCGCGTCCTCGAAGGGCGCGTACCAGATCGGCAACGGGTCGAAGGTCTCGGCGATGCGTTCACGGTAGCGAACTGGCGGCACGACATCGCCGAATCCCTGCCCCGCCAGCTTGAAGCGCTGCAGGGGCTCGCTGTAGAGCTGCAGGACGATCGGGTCGGCCGAAGAGATCCAGCCCATGCGCGCCGCCTTGACGAGATAGGCACGGTTGCTGTGCTTGTAGTAGCGCTCATCCGGCGCGAACTCCTCGCTCCAGAAGCAGCCATTCTCCACATACCGGTCGAGCTGGCTTTCGTTCGGCGGACCATGTCCGTGGGACTGACCATCCTCGCCCCGCCAGCCCGCAAGGGGCCCGATCCCCGGTGTGCGTTCGTGATGGGTTAGGTAGTCCGGGTAGCCACCGGGAAACTTTGGCTCGCCGGTATCGGTCGTGAACGCCGGCAGTCCGAGACGCGCGCCCAGCTCTATCAGTATGTCCTGGAACGGGCGTACGTCGCGGTCCGGCGCGATCACCGGCTGGCGGATCGCATCCGCCGGCCCGTCCGCGCTGCAGATCGGCCGGTCGAGGAGGCTGATGCAGTCCCAGCGTTCCAGATAGGTGGTATCGGGCAGGATCAGGTCGGCATAGGCAATCATCTCGGACTGGAAGGCGTCGGAGTAGATGATCTTGGGAATCTTGTACTCTCCTGTTTCCGGATCCATTGCCGTCAGCATCTCAGCGGTTTCGGTGGTATTCATCGATGAGTTCCAGCTCATGTTCGCCATAAACATGAACAGGAGATCGATCGGGTATGGGTCTCCAGCCCAAGCGTTGCGGATGACCATATGCATCATCCCGTGAGCGGCGAGCGGCGCATCCCAGGAATAGGCCTTGTCGATCCGCAGCGCCTCGCCACTGTCGTCGACCAGCAGATCCTCGGGGCCCGTCACGAAGCCGAGCGGCGGGCCGGCCATCGGATTCCGTGCCGAGACCTGATGGGGCTTGCCGGCTGGCTTGGGACCAGGCGGTGCAGGGCGCGGGAAGGGCGGCTTGTACCTAAAGCCCCCCGGGCAGTCGATGCTGCCGAGCAGCATCTGCAGTACATGGATCGCCCGGCAGGTCTGGAAACCGTTGGAATGAGCCGAAATCCCGCGCATTGCATGCATCGAAACGGGGCGCCCGACGATCTTGTCATGCTTGCGCCCGGCCCAGTCCGTCCATTCGATGTCGAGTGAGATTTCCTGCTCGAAGGCCGCATCCGCCAGCTCGGCCGCGATGCGCCGAATGCGGTCTGCGTCAATCCCGGTCTGACCGGCGATAGCGTCAGGGCTGTATCGGGCGTCCAGATACCGGTCGAGCAGGATTTGGAACACGGGCACGGCCTTCGTGTCCGCGCCGCCGTCTCCTGATATGGCGTCGTGCAGCGGGAACTGGCCACGCATGGCGGGCGAAATATCCGTACGATTCGCGTCTACTAGCTCGCCGCTTTTACGGTCATAGGCAAGCGGCTTACCGTCGTAGCCTCGAACGAACAGGCCATCATCGGCGCAGCCGGGCGTTTGGCGGACGAGCCAGTGGGCATTCGTGTAGCGGGCGAGAAACTCGAGGTCCACCCTGCCTGTGCGGACTAGCTCATGAATCAGTGACATGACGAACAGGCCGTCCGTGCCGGGTCGGATCCCGACCCATTCGTCAGCGATTGCTGAGTACCCGGTCCGTACTGGATTGACCGACACGAACTTCGCCGCACCCATGGTTTTGAGCTTGCCGAGGCCCATCTTGATCGGGTTCGAATCATGGTCTTCGGCAACGCCGAACATCATGAAGTAGCGTGTGTTATCCCAGTCCGGCTCACCAAACTCCCAGAAGGAGCCGCCGATCGTGTAGATCCCCGCAGCGGCCATGTTGACCGAGCAGAATCCGCCATGCGCGGCATGATTGGGGGTGCCGAACTGACTGGCCCAGAAGCCGGTCAGGGACTGGCTTTGGTCGCGGCCGGTGAAGAAAGCAAGCTTCCGCGGGTCGCGGCCACGAATCTCCGATAGCCATTTCGTCGCGGTATCGAGTGCCTCTTCCCAGCTGATGGGCTCGAACTCGCCCGATCCACGCGGGCCGACCCGCCGCAGCGGCTGGGACAGCCGGGCCGGCGAATAATGCTGCATGATGCCGGCGGAACCTTTGGCGCATAGGACGCCCTTGTTAACCGGATGCTCGCGGTTCCCTTCGATGTAGCGAACCGCGCCGTCCTTCAGATGCACATTTATGCCGCAACGGCATGCACACATGTAACAGGTGGTTGATTTCACCTCGTCGGAGACGGCGGGGCACGTGTCGACCGTCTCGTAACGATCGTCGGGGCGGATATCATCGGGCATAAGCGGAATACTATACCAAGGTGTCGATTTGTTCGTCGGACAGTCCGCCGGGGATGATGGTGACGGGGATACGCAGCTGGCCAATTACCTTTTTGGTCAGATGGGTGATGAGGGGGCCGGGCCCCCGCCGGCCGGTCGAGGCCGCGAGCACCAAGATTCGAATGTCCTTGTCCTCCTGAATCAGTTCGACCACGGCGGATTTCGTTTCGCCCTCGCGAAGATACAGGGTGGGCATGCCCCCATGCAGCCGGAAGACTTCGGCGGCGTGTTCCTGCAGCAGTTGCTCGGCCTCCTCGCGCGCCTCGGACTGCATCAGATTGCGGACGGCGGCCCAGTGCTGGAAATCCGCTTCCCGGATGACGCGAACTAGGCCGACCTTGCCGCCCGTTCGCCGCGCCCGCAGGCTTGCCCAGCGCAGGGCCACCCGCATCTCCGGAGAATTATCCACGACAACCAAAAACACAGCGGCGCGTTCGCCAGTGGGACGGTTGCCTTCGGGAGCGGGAGAGACGGCGGGCGCATCAGACATGATCATCAAACCTTACGGAACACAAAGCCTGCGAACCAGCCGGCGATCAACGCGATGATGATAGCGATCAATCCATAGATCGGCGCTTGCTCGAATGCAAACTCGGTGAGCTTTGCCTCGAAACCCACCTTGCGAACGCTCAGGCCAGTTTCAGAGATGCTCGTTATCTCCCTGTCGTTAACCAGATAGACGGTCACACTGTAGTCGCCGGTGGGGACATTCGCCGGAAGCGCGACCCGCGTGCGAAACAGCCTCTCACCGCGGAAGCTCACTTTCTCCACACCACTGGAGTAGAGCCCGCTGCGCTGTTTGTTGCGTATCAGCGCCGCGCGGAAGTCCTGCTCCCTGCCTGTGGACAGCAAGGAATGCGGTTGGATGGCGATGTGGCGGGTGCCGATCTGTCTTGCATCGAGCACGGGGTCCGGCAGCAGCCCTTCGAGCGGTGCGGATGCGGCAACATGGTAAAAGCCCGGCGCATCGTCGAAGATCTGTTCTTCTGCATTGACCCAGATTCCGGCCAACCGGTCCTTACGTCGGACGATCACTTGGCTGTCGGGCGCGCGCACGACCACGATAACGTCGCCCTCTCCTTCCGTTGTACCAAAGAGCAGCACATCGGCACCGCTGAATCCGGTGCTGATGCCGATCAGGTCTTGGCTCAGGTCGACCGTAAGCGCGTCGTCACGTGCGGCGTCGGCCGAGATTTGCAGGAGCACCAGCGCTGCCACAATCACCATGCTGGCGCATAGATGACGACGGATGTGCGTTGCGGCGATCACAGGCCGAATCCGGGGGTTTCGCTGATTGAATAGACATCTTCGGGGGTCGAGACGAGATCGATCCCGATCTTTACGGACACACTCAGAACCATGAGAGCCAGCAGACCGCGCAGTTCCTCGCCGCGGAGGCGACCGCTGGCCTTGGTGCCAAGTTGGGCGCCGATGACGGCGCCGGTGAGCAGCAGCAGGGCCAGAACGACGTCGACGGTCTGGTTATTCACTGCTTGGAGGAATGTGACGTTGGCTGTCACGAAGATGATCTGGAATAGAGAGGTGCCCACCACGACGGACGTGGGCATGCCCAGCAGATAGATCATCGCCGGCACCATGAGGAACCCGCCCCCGACGCCCATGACCGCTGCGAGGATGCCCACGAAGAAGCCAATGCCAAGCGGCAGTAGCGCGCTAATATAGAGCCGCGACCGCCGGAAACGCATCTTGAACGGAAGGCCGTGCAGCCAGGTGTGCTGGTGCAGCTTGCCTCGGGTCGCGGTGCCGGTTCGGCTGCGGAATATGGCCCGGGCACTCTCGAAAAGCATCAGGAAGCCGACGATTCCTAAGAATACCACGTAGCTAAGTTGCACAAGGAGATCTACTTGGCCGATTTCCCGCAGGAAGGTGAATATCCACACACCAAGTCCTGATCCGACGAAGCCCCCGACCGTCAAGACCATACCCATCTTGAAGTCGACATTGCGCCGGCGCATGTGGGCGAGCACTCCGGACACCGATGCCGCGACGATCTGATTGGCTTCGGTCGCCACGGCCACGGCGGGGGTGATGCCGATGAAGATAAGCAAGGGCGTCATCAAGAATCCGCCCCCGACACCAAAAAGGCCAGACAGGAAGCCGACCCCCCCGCCTAGCAACAGAAGCAGAAAGACGTCGACTGACATCTCGGCGATGGGAAGGTAAATGGTCATGCTAGGATCGCGCGTGCCATCTTTTAGCCGGTCTCTATTGGGTAGTCCGCGAACATCCATTCGAGGATGCCCCCGCGCATGCGGTAGATCGTGCTTGGATAGCCCGCGGCGCAAAGATGGTCCGCAGCAACGCCGCAGCGCTGTCCGATACGGCAGTGCAGGATCAAGTCCTGGCCGTCAGACGGTATGATTCGTGCTTCATCAAACTGCGAAAGCGGAACGAGCTGCGCGCCGGCGATCCGCAGTTTCGCATTCTCATGTGGCTCGCGCACGTCAACCAGATAGGCTGTACCCTCGGCGATGCGCGCACGTACCTCTTCCGCCGAGAGCATAACCACCCGTGCGCTGCCATCATTCATGAGGGGTGCATCCCGATCCAGATCGTTGTCATGCCGGTCCGACGGTGTCGTCATCGGCCTCGGCACAATAGAGTTTATAGAGGGTACCGAGCACCGCTTCGGCTTCCGAGCTTCGGATCGAGTAATAAATAGTCTGGGCCTCACGGCGTGTGGTCACGAGATGCCCGCGGCGGAGCCGCGCAAGATGCTGTGACAGGGCGGACTGGTTAACTCCGATCAGCGGCTCGAGCTCGCTGACGGACTTTTCTCCCTCACTCAAATAGCACATGATCAGCAGGCGTCGTTCGTTGGCGAGCGACTTGAGGAGCTTGCTTGCCTGTCCGGCTTTTTCCTGAAGTACCTCAACGTCCATCGGCTGAGTGTATTCGTATATTCGAAAACCGGTCAACGTGAACTGGGAAATGAAATGACTTCTGACAAAGAACAACAGCTCGACACGAGTGGGTTAAAATGTCCGCTGCCGGTTCTGAAGGCGAAGAAGGCGCTCAAGACGATGCACGCCGGTGCCACCCTGCGGGTGATCGCGACGGATCCGGGGTCGGTCGGAGACTTTGCGCATTTCTGCGATGCCACAGGGGATGCGCTGCTGGAATCGCATGCGGCGGATGGGGTCTATACCTTCCGTATCCGCAAGGCGGATGACAAATGAAAATCGACGGTGAAGCCTACCGCAGCATCTGGCTTGCCGAAGACGCGCAGACGGTCGAGATCATTGACCAGACCCGGCTTCCTCATCGCTTCGAAGTGGCCGTGCTGAGATCACTGGACGATGTAGCGCGCGCGATCCGCGACATGCTGGTGCGTGGCGCCCCGCTGATCGGTGCTGCGGCAGCCTATGGTATGGCGCTGGCAATGCGGGAGGACAACACGGACGCAGGAGTCGAGCGTGCTCACGCCGTTTTGACGGCGACGCGCCCCACGGCGGTGAACCTGTGCTGGGCGCTCGACGATATGTGCGCACGCCTTTGGTCGCAGCCAGCCGACGCGCGGGTCGATCTGGCCTATGCGCGAGCGGCGGACATCTGTAACCAGGATGTCGCAATCAACAGCGCCATCGGCGATCACGGGCTCGAGGTGATTCGCGCCGTCTACGAAGCGCGCGGCGGCTCGGGGCCGGTGAACATCCTGACCCACTGCAACGCCGGCTGGCTCGCGACGGTGGACTGGGGCACCGCGCTTGCGCCGATCTATAAGGCCCATGATCTCGGGATTCCGGTACATGTTTGGGTGGACGAGACGCGACCGCGCAACCAAGGGGCTGCGCTGACGGCTTGGGAACTCGGGTGCCACGGAGTATCGCATGCCGTGGTGGCAGATAATGCCGGGGGTCACATGATGCAGCATGGACTCGTGGACCTCTGCATCACTGGGACAGACCGCACCGCGGCCTCCGGAGACGTGGCGAACAAGATCGGCACCTATCTCAAAGCGCTCGCAGCCCGGGACAATAATGTCCCCTTCTATGTCGGTCTTCCGTCTCCGACGATCGACTGGACTATCACCAACGGCGTTCGCGACATCCCGATCGAGGAACGCGGCCCGGAGGAAGTCACCCATATCGCGGGCAAGGATTCTAACGACGAAGTTGTGACTGTTCAGCTCACACCCGACGGCTCGGCGGTCGCCAACTATGCGTTTGATATTACGCCGGCGCGCCTTGTGACCGGCCTGATAACCGAGCGCGGCGTCTGCGCCGCCAGCCGCGAAGGGCTGGCGGGTCTGTTTCCGGAACGCGTAGGTACTGTCTAGCGCGGTGTCGCGTCGCCGCCGTCCACGATCACCAGTTCGTTTTGTGCGATGCCGGGGATGCGTCGGAATTTCGCCGCCGCAACATATTCGGGTGAATTGAAACAGGACTCGGCGTCGGCCATCGAGTCGAACTCGATGACGATGAAGCGCTCATACGGCGTTTCACCTTCCAGCACCTTGTACTCGCCGCCGCGCGCAAACACCCTCCCATTGTACTTTTCGAGGATGTCTGGGATGTGGTCGGTGTACTTCTTGTACTCGACCGGGTCGTTAATCTTTGCGCGTGCAAGCCAGTAGGCGGCCATGGCTACTCTCCGTTGTCTTGAATTTGTTTTGTCTACCGCGCGCTGTCGAGCGGCGGCAATGACGACAGATATTTCGCAATGGCTTGTAGATCATCGACCGTCAGCTTGCCCGTGCTTTGTTCGATGACGTCGGTCATCGCGCCGCCAACGAAGTCACCGTCCGGTAGCAGGCCAATCTCGAGGGCCGAGACGATGTCGTCCTCGTTCCAATCTCTAATTCCGCCGGGGCCTCGCGTGATGTTCGGTACCGGTGCGCCGCCCGGGCCGCTTGTGTTGCCGGAGAGCGGGCGGTCGGAATCGATCGCGCCCAGAATATTGCGTGGTGTATGGCACTCACCGCAATGTCCGGGGCCGTTCACCAGATAGGCGCCGCGGTTCCAAGTTTTACTTCGGTCGGGGTCCGGTTCGAAGGGCGCGTCGTCGAAGAACATCATCTGCCAGCCGACCATGCTCGCACGTATCCCGAATGGGAAGTGGAGGTCGTGTTTGGGCACCGGATTGTTTACCGCCGGGACCTCGTCGAGATAGGCCTTGAGGTCGAGCATGTCCCGGCGCGTCATACGTGTGTAGGAGGTGTAGGGGAAAGTCGGATAGTAGCGGCTCCCGTCTGGCGCTTTTCCTTCCTTCAGCGCGCGGACGAAGTCCTCCTCGCTCCAGTTGCCGATGCCGGTTTCGAGGTCGGGCGTGATGTTGGGCGTGAAGAAGGTTCCGAAATCCGTCTTGAGTTTGCGTCCGCCGGCTAGGAATGCGCCTCCCTCGGGCACCGTATGGCAGGCGATGCAGCCGGCCGCGGCGAGCATGTATTCGCCGCGCGCCGGGTTACCCGACTGCGCGGTTGTCGGGATGGCAAGGGCCGCTACGGCCAGCAGGTTCAGCATCCTGATTAGATTTCTCATGTCTCGACCTTAGCAAAAAAAACGCCCGGCAGAGCCGGGCGATCTTCGAAGCCGATTTTTCGGACACCGTTAGACTTTGGGTCCCCGATAGACCTTGTGGCAAGCGCCGCAGGTCGCGCCGATCTTACCAACGACGGCTTTCGGATCGGAGCTGAGCTTGCCCGCGGCCGCATCGGCGGCTACACCGTCGGCCTTGGCCTTCATTGCATTGGCCTTGGCGGTGAAGTCGGCGAAGTTGGTCCAGATCTCCGGCTTAGCCCGGCTTTTGCCGGGCTTACCACCATTAAACAGCTCAGGCACCTCCGAAGCGATTGCGCTGATCTTTTTTGCGGCAGCTTCTGCGTCAGCAGTGTTGCCGGCCGCGACGGCTGCCCCGAGCGCCCTCATGGCGCGACCCAGCGACTTCATATCGGTATTCCGATCGGCGTGATTGTCGGCGCACACCTCGTTGCTGTTGAATAACGTGAATGTGACGGCGAGGGCGAGGGCCGCGCCGGTGACTAGGCCTGCTCTTTTAAGCTTGCGAACGGTGAACATATGATTTTCCCAGTTCTGATTGGACATGACGCCATTTTGTGATCTGTGATTTGGACAGCGCGGCTATAACACGGTCGTAGAGACTGAAGTGCTAACAAAACCTTATAAATATTACGAGAATCTGAACGAGATGACTGAATTCGAATCAATCACATATGCCCGGCGGGATAAAGCTGCGCGGCGTTCGGCGTGTCTGATCTAATGCTCGAGGACTGCAAGAGTTGCGCGATCTTGGTTCAGGACGGGAAGGGCACACCCGTGCTGGGTGCGGCCTACTATCCGGCGGGCACCGGCGAGGCGGCGTCCTAGCTGATCCCGCGATGATTGGCATTAGTGTGACAGGTTTTCTGCGCTGAGCGTTCGCAGTTCTCCTTCATTCTCGATATACCAGGCATAGGTGCGTTCGACGCCCTCGCGCAGGCTGATCTTCGATTGCCACCCTAGGTCGGTGAGCCGCGTGACATCGACCAGTTTGCGAGGCGTGCCGTCCGGGCGCGAGGTATCGTATTCGAATGATCCGTCGTATCCGACGACATCCGCCACCATGGTCGCAAAATCGGTAATCGAGATATCCTCGCCAGTGCCGATGTTGACGAAGTCCTCGCCCGAATATTTGTTCATCAGATAGACGCACGCGTCCGCCATGTCGTCGGCGAACATGATTTCGCGCCGAGGCGTTCCCGTGCCCCATATCAGCACGCTTTGCGCGCCCGACTGTTTTGCTTCATGCATCCGGCGGATCATCGCCGGTGCCATGTGGGATGTCTCGTAGTCGAAATTGTCGCCGATTCCGAACAAGTTTGTCGGCTGCACGCTGATCGCGTCGAAGCCATACTGGCGCCGATAAGCTTGGCACATCTTGATGCCGGCGATCTTGGCCACCGCGTACCACTGATTGGTTTCCTCCAACGGCCCGGTGAGAATGTAGTCTTCCTTTATGGGTTGCGGCGCATCGCGAGGCATGATGCAGGTCGAGCCCAAGAACAGCATCTTTTTCGCGCCGGCTCGGTAGGCGGTTTCGATCAGGTTGGTCTGGATTTTCAGATTGCCGGCGATGAAATCTGCAGGGTACTGGTGGTTGGCAAGGATACCGCCGACTATTGCGGCAGCGTCGAGCACATAGTCCGGTTTCTCGGCCTCGAAGAAGTCGCGTACGTCGGCCTGCTCTGTAAGATCGAGCTCCAAGCTCGTGCGGGTCACGATATTCTCGTGACCTTGGGCCCGGAGCTGCCGAACCAGCGCCTGGCCGACCAGACCACGATGTCCAGCCACGTAAATTTTGGCGTCTTGTTCCATCATTCTCGTTTTCCGGTCCCGGAACGAGAGTTGCGCGCGGGTCGGCCTCTAGGTGAGGCTACTCGGCAGCGATCCGATCGGCGAAGCGGAAGCCCACTTTATCCAAGGCGACAACGGTGTCCTCGCCGAACTTCTCTATGATCTCCTGTCCTACCTGAGGATGGAAGACGACCTCGTCCTTCACGTCGCCCTCGACATTCTGGATCATGACCAATAGACGCGCAGTCTCGGTGGAGATGTTGTTGAAATCGCGATAGACGCCAGCTGGCACGGAAATGAAGTCGAGCGGTTCGAGCTCGACCGAATTCTCGCCGTTCTCACCCCATGAAATGCGGAACTTTCCGTTCAGGCAGAAGAAGTTCTCGACTGTGTGGGAATGGCTGTGCAGGCCCGGATTATTGCCCGGCGGGCATTCGGCAATCGTGACGGTCAGGCCGTCCATACCCTTGACTGGTGCAACCTTGGAGCGCCCCTCCCAGCCTTCTGGCGACATCAACGGGTAGACCGATTTCGCCGAGACGATTTCGACCGCCTCGGCCGGAATGCCGGTGCCCTCCATGATCGATTGTTTATAGGGCTTCAGGTGCTTGAACCGTGCGATGCGGTTCGACATATCCGGATTGTTTAAATCAACGTCTTTCATCGTGTGTCTCCATCCCCGTCATTCCAGAAACACTAGCTCAACCGCTGGTCATTACAAGCCGGCTGCGGACTTTCCCTAGGCATCGCTCCCCAGCGTACAGAGTTTCCCAACCTAATCGTGATATCTCGAGGCGAGCAACCTATCCGAAAGCGTGGCACCCACCTGTTTTATACACAATTATCTTCGGGGGAGGCATCATGACACGCATGAAGCGCTTGTTCGCACTATTCGTAATTGCGCTGGGGCTCATTCCTGCATCACTGGGTAGATTTGTCGCCGGAGGCGACGATAAAACCAAGGCATTCATCGAATATCACCTGACGGCGTTCGCAGTCGCCGATATGACCGCCGTCACGCCCGAGAAGTAATGCTCTATCGTTTACGGGATGGCTGTGTCACAACATCCGTCCCGTGACCGCTGCGAGTATTTTTGATGCCAGATTTTTACAGCCCCGACTTAGGCATGAACCCGGATGACCCCTTCGCGCGCGACGCCGACGGAAAGCTGGTGCGCCGCGGATTCTGGCTCGACATGAGCGACCGGTCTGTCGTTATGGCCATGACCCAGGGCGTGGGGGCCGAGTTGGCCAATGATCACAAGCGTGCTCATCTTGATGATATCGGGCGCGGCCACCTCGTCGATCAGGTGTGTGTTCAGGAGATTCTCCCGCCGGAGGGGTGATCGACCCTATTTGAGCGGCGAGAAATTCGCTGGAAACAGTAACGTGGAGTGCATCTCTTCGAGCTCCTCGCGTCCCGCTGCTGCGAACTCCTGCCATGCTTTCTCCGTAGTTACGCTGTTGCGCGTCTCTATCCGTTCCTCGAGGCTCTGGTAGGCCCAAAGATGGCAGACCTCGTTGGGGTTCGGGCCCTCGGTAATCCAGGCGCAGACATTCCGTGAGTACTTCTCGCGCGTTGGCATGACGTCTATGAACCGCTTCATCCAACCGGCTACCTTGCCCGGTTTCAGCCGGTAGTTGCGAAACTCGTAGAAGTTCCCTTCCTTGGCCGGCGCAACGAGTTCCTTGGCCGGGTTGAGGAATCGGGTGGTCTGGTTGACCAGCAGCGGGCGCAGGGTCGGCACATACCTCTCGGTCCAGTCCTCAACCTTGGCCAACTCGCCGCGAAGGCGAGTACGTTCCTCATAGCTGTCGTAGCGCCACAAGTGCATGACTTGGTTTAGCGGCCCGATCTCCGTGTACCAGTAACCCTCGAGCACGCCGTAGTCGTTGCCGCGCGCCTTGCGGCCGACCTCCTCGTTGACCTTAAGAATTTCCGGCACGGCCCCCGCGCGGGCGGTGTAGGTACGCAGTTCGTGGATCATATCTGTCCCCCTTGGCGAGTATCGTTATTTGCCCACAGCCTGATCTCGGACCGAATGCAAAGCAAGAGGGGTTGTCGCTCAGTCTAAGGGCCAAATCGTTGGCATTCGGGAGATGCTCGAACGAGGATTCGACCGGCGGGGTGGTCCCGCCCCCGATGATCAGACGTGAATCGTCGAGGCGCGCGCCGTCTAGAACTGGAACCGGCTTTCCTTGGGCGAGGGCGGCTCAGGTTCCGACTTGTCGAGCTCGTCGAGATAATTTTGGTTTACATACCAGTCGCGATAATCAAGGAACCGCACCGGCTTGAACTTTGGCGGGTTGTCCGGACCGATACAGCTCGGCATCGGGTCGGCTAACGTGTCCCAAGACGGGCTAAAGAAGAAGGCCAGCGAGTAGCGATCCGTCTTCGGCGGCATAACCCGGTGCGGGGTCGCCATGAAGCGGCCGTTGGTCCAACGGTTCAGGAACTCGCCGGTATTGATGATGATCGCGCCCTCGATCGTGTTTGCCGGCAACCAGCGTCCCGACTGGGTCTGGATCTGCAGGCCCGGCGTGTCCGTCACTGGCAATAGCGTGATGAATCCATGGTCGCGATGCGGTGCAATGCCGAACTGGTTTTCCTCGCCTTCGACGGCAGGGTAGTGTTGGTTGCGGGTTGTCCAGAGCGGATCGTCGAACAGACCGTCGAAATAGTCGGCTGGTAGGTCGAGTGCACGGGCATAGAGCGGTAACAGCTTGTGACCGAGCGCTTCCATGGCGTCGTAGTATTCGGTCATCTCGGCCTTCCAGCCGGGCAGGAGAGATTCGTCCGGCCACTGGTTGGGGCCGAAATAGGGCTTTAGGTCTGCCTTGACCCCAGGGTGGTCGTCCGGGCGCTCGCGCACGATCCGCAGCATCTCGTTGAGATCGGGCTTGGTATTTTCATTCACCGTGGATGACACATAGATCGTCGATCCCGGCGGGATATAGTTCTCATGTTTGCGCTTTTCTGCGTCCGGCAGGTCGAAGAACCGTACGAGGTTGTTGTGGGTTCGCTCGATAAGCGCGCGCGGCACACCATGATTGATTGCGAAATAGAAGCCGACATCTTCTTGGGCGTGACGCAACTCTGCCGCCAGTTCCTCCAGCGCGCCGTCTTCGCCGGCCATGTAGGGGCCGAAATCTAGGATCGGAATCTCCTCGTCCCGGAAATCCGTGGGAATAGCGATCTCTGCGGTAGACATCTCATGCCTCGTACGTTTTGCGGTTCCCTTGGGGGAATCTGTTGCACGATGTTAGCGTAGAATCCGGTTCGTACAAGCGCGCCATGGCCGTCGCTCAATATGTGAGCGGTCGATCCGCGTGCGCTATACGGGGCGTACACCCTGCGCTCGACTGAATCGGGCTGTGGGTCACGAACTTGTTGTGGTCGGACAGCTCCGTTAGCACCAGCATAGGGGATGAGGCGAGGAAAGCCTCTATCAAGCAGAACATACCCGTCGAGCCTGCGAAATCGCCCTGATCGGCAAAAACGCCAAGTTTGCCTGCAAGCTTGCTATACATGTCGGCCATGCAGGACGTCGTCTGCTCGTCGCGAGGAACCATGGCTCGGATCTTGTCCTGTCGGTCTTGCAGCGCGCGGTAAATATCCATCGCCGCACCGCTGATTAGGCCGAAGAAATGCTCGGTCCCCACCTCGATTAGGCAGTCGACGATCCGTTTGGCGGTGGTGCTCTCGTCCATCCGTTTCTCCCAGCAGACATGGAGTTCCGGGGATAACGAAGTATGAGCTTCGAACAAGGCCGTAAAGACGATGCCGCACACTCGAAATGCGGCAAGGAAACGGTTATCAAGGGTCGAGCGTCAGACGAGGGGGGATTGTCTTGGCCAACTGGGTTCGATTTGAGAGTGAAGGCGCAGTGCGCATCGGGGTGTTGGGCGGTGACAACATCGCAATACATGATGGCGACATTTTCGCGAACGCCGCGCCTACCGGCGAGACGTTGGCACTGGGTGACGTGACGTTGCTTACGCCGTGCGTGCCCGGCAAGTTCATTGCGCTATGGAATAATTCGAAGTCCGCGGCGGAGAAGCAGGGGCTTGATGAGCCGGAGTATCCGCTCTTTTTCTTGAAGCCGTCGACCACATACCTCGCGCCGGGTGGCGTTATCCGCAAGCCCGACGACTATGATGGCCGGGTGATCTACGAGGCCGAGCTCGGCATTGTGATCGGGAAGACCGTCAGCAATGTCGACGCGGCCGCCGCCGCTGATGCCATCTTCGGTTTCACCTGCGTCAATGACGTGACCGCGATGCAGTTGCTTGGCACCGACCCAACTTTTCCACAATGGGCACGGGCTAAGGGGTTCGACACGTTCGGCGCATTCGGCCCCGCGATCGTAACGGATACAGATGTCTCCGAGTGCGCGATCCGTGCCGAGCTAAATGGTCGCGAACGGCAGAATTATTTGGTCTCGGACCTGTTCATGCCGCCGGTGGACATCGTCGCCCATCTGTCCCGGTCGATGACGCTCGAGCCAGGAGACCTCATCGCTTGCGGGACAGGCCCGGGCGCGCTGCCGATGAGGCCCGGTGCAACCATCGATATCATCATCGATGGGATCGGTACCCTCTCCAACACCTACGAGGACTGATCCGCGAGGTCCGATCGTTTCCGCCCTTTGACACGGATATCCCCTCAGTCGAGGCGCGCTCGATCTATGCCGGATCCTGGCCGAGCGGGCCTATGTGCTCGAGCCATGCCCATTCAGCCGTTGACGACTGCCGTCACGTCGATCTCGACCAGCGCGCCTTCCAGAAGCAGGGCCGTCACGCCGACGCAGGTGCTCGAGGCCGACTTGTCGTCGCCGTAAAAATCCATCATAGCCTTCATGATGGTCGGTCGGTCGCTGGGTTTCAGGTCTACAATGAAGACGCGTTGGCGAACAATGTCCGCCGGGGTGGCATCTACAAGTGCGAGGGACTGGCGGATGGTGTCGTAAACATAGGACATCTGCGCGCCGAGATCGCCCGGTCCGACAAGTTCTCCCTCGACCGTGCCCGCGACGAGCCCCGACAGGTGGATCGTCCTGCCACCCTCGCTGGTGACGAGATTTGTGAAGTGTGGCTTGTTCCAAAGGAACTCCGGGCGAATGCGTTTGATCTTGGCAGCCATTATTAGTTCCGAGATAATGAGTGATCGTGTCTTGTCTACCGGGCTCTAGCCCCAGAGCCGGTCCGTGGCCATGTGCGCGCCTTGGGCGAGTGCGCGAAACTTAGCCCGAACGACTGAGGGGAACACCCCCTTCCGACCGGCATATGTACCGAAGCCGCAGTCGCTGCCGGCCAGCACCCGCTCGCGGCCGACGATGTTCGCATACTGGGTGATACGTTGGGCGATCAGCTGCGGGTGCTCGACGAAGTTACTCGTCGAGTCGATCACACCGGGGACGAGTACCTTGTCGTCGGGGACGCCGACATCGCGAATATCCTCCCACTCATGGGCATGGCGCGGATTCGCGCCCTCGAACAGGATTCCTTGCGGGCGCGCCTTCGCCAGCAGCCCGAGTAGTTTTTTGATTGGAATGTCGTGGGTGTGTGGGCCTGCATAGTTGAGCCAGCAGATGTGCATCCGCATAGCCTCGGGTGGGATATCGCTGGTCGCGGCGTTGAGGGCCTCAATGCTCTTCTCTGCGTCGGCGAGGAATTCCTTCTCGTCCATTGCTTGGTAGTCGGTGTGCCGTGCGCCGGCAAGATCGGGACAGTCAACCTGAAGCACAAAGCCGGCTTCGTGGATAGCGTTGTATTCCGGGCGCAAAGCTTCGATTAGCGCCTCGCGATAGGCATCACGATCGGGGTAGTGGCGGTTCGGTACATAGGTCGATAGGCAACCTGGCGAGACCGAGTTCATGAAGACGTCGGTTGGTTTCTCCGCATCTGTCGCGGCTTTGAGGTTGGCGATATCTCGCTCGAGCGGCGCGAAGTCGGCGTAGGAGACCGGTCCCTCGCAGACGGTCGCCTTCATAAGTTCCGGGCCAGCTTTGCCGAGCGTCTCCATGATCTCTGGGAAGTCATGGAAATCGCGTGGGTAGGGACGGTCGGGTACGCCGGTGCCATCCGTCGCGGCGAGTCCCGCCAGCCGGTGCCGGGCATAGACGTGGTAGGAGATCTTGCTCATCTCGCCGTCGCACACGACATCTACCCCGGCCGCGACCTGGTCGCGTACTGCGCCCAACACGGCTGCCGTGGTGCATTCGTGGAGAGCAGGCTCGTCTATCGCTTCGCCGCGGTCCTCCCGACGCAGGAGTTTGAGCAGTTCGGCGGGCCGGGGCAGGCTTCCGACATGGGTCGTCAGAATTCGATCGCTACTGAGTTTCATTTTGCCCGGCTTTTATTGTGTGGTCCGCGCGCCCCTGGGATGGGCACCGGGTGTCAGTCGCGGACCGTCAGCATGATACGACCGAAATGCGCGTTCGCGGCCATTCTATCAAGCGCGTCGCTCGCCTCGGAAAGGCTGTAGGTGCTATCAATCGGCATCCGAAAGGCGCCGTTCGCGAGTGCATCCCAGAGGCCTTCACGTGCGAGCCGCACGACCTCGATATGCTCGGCCAGCGAGCGGGTGCGGCCGGTGGTACCGATGTAGGTGAGGCGTCGTTCGGCGTGCCGGTTAAAGTCGAACTCTGCGACCTCGCCGCCCAGTCGGCCGATATTGATGATGCGCCCATGGACTTTAGTCGCGGCCATGTTTGCGTTTGCGGTATAGCCCGAGATCTGGTCGACCGTCAGATCGACGCCGTCGCCGCCGGTCGCCTCGAGGACCTGATCGACCCAACCTTCATCTCGGGAATCGAGTGCTATGTCAGCACCGACTTGGGCTAGGCGCCCGCGGCGCTCCGCATTCGTCGAGGTGCCGATCACCATGCTCGCGCCGAGATGCTTGCCGATTTGCATCGCGATGATCCCAACAGCGCTGCTGGCGCCTTGGACCAGCATGGTCTGGCCGGATTCGAAACGCCCGTTGGTAACGATCGCGTCGTGCATAATGCAGAGCCCCGAGGCGAGCCCCGCTACCTCGATCAACTCAACCTCGCTGGACGGGACGGGCAGGGTGCGCTGCCAGTGCGAGACGGCATACTCCGCCCAGCCGGCCGCACCGGTCGCTGAAACCTTGTCGCCCACGGCGACGCCCTCGGCGTCGTCGCCCACGGCGACCACCTCACCGGTAAATGACGCCCCCATGATCTTTTGGGCGCCGCCGACATGTCCGTAATTCTGTCCCTGAACCGTTAATAGGTCCGAGCGGTTGACGCTGCAGGCCGCGACCTTGACCAGTACCTGACTTGCGTCGATCTGGGGCACGTCGACTTCGGCGATCTCAACCCCGCTCTGTCCGACGACAACCGCCTGCATTTTCTCTTCCGACATGACCGAATTCTTTCGTTGATATGCGCTAAGTTTACAACGATCCGATCGCAAAGGGAACGGGACGGGCACCCAATGACTTTAAGAAATGAACGGAGTTATGGCGCGTTGGTTTGCTTTGCGCAATTCGGAAGGTTCAAACCGGATGACACGATCGGGAACGTTGATGACAGGTCCGCCGCGCTCGGATATGAGGAATCGGGTGGAGCAGGGAAACACATATGACTTTATCGTGGTGGGCGCCGGCAGCGCGGGGTGTGTCTTGGCAAACCGGCTCTCGGGATCGGGGCGGCACTATGTGCTGCTGCTGGAAGCCGGCGGACGAGATACCAGCCCGTGGATTCATATCCCGCTCGGCTATGGCAAGCACTTCTCCAACCCAAAGGTGAACTGGCTCTATTTCAACGAGCCCGACCCCGCGGTAGCGGACCGGCGTATTCCCAACCCGCGCGGGAAGGTCCTTGGCGGTTCCAGCTCGATCAATGGTCTCGTTTACATTCGCGGTCAGCGTGAGGATTACGATCACTGGCGCCAGCTCGGTAACGAAGGTTGGAGCTTCGAAGATGTTCTGCCCTACTTCCGAAAGTCGGAAGATCAGGAGCGCGGTGAAAGCGACTATCATGGGGTCGGCGGACCGCTCGGCGTTTCCGATAGCAGGACACGGCACCCGCTCTGCGATGCCTTCATCGAGTCTGCGGTCGCGTGCGGGTTTAAGCGCACCGATGATTTCAACGGCCCGGATCACGAAGGGTTCGGTTACATGCAGCTGACGGCCCGAAAGGGGATGCGCAGTAGCACAGCTGTAGCTTTTCTTCGTCCTGCGGAAAAACGCCGGAACCTAACCGTCGAAACTAATTCCCATGCGACCCGGGTCCTGCTCGAGGGGCGGCGGGCGACAGGCGTGGAGTATGAATGTGGGGGGCAACGTGTTGTCGCTAAGGCACGCGGCGAGGTCATTCTCTCAGGCGGTGCGATCAACTCGCCGCAGCTCCTGCAGCTCTCGGGGCTTGGCCCGGCCGAGCACCTCCGTGACATCGGGGTCGAAGTGGTCGCCGATATGCCGGACGTGGGCAGAAACCTGCAGGACCATTTCAATATCCGTATGGTTTACCGATGCAATCGGCCGATTACCCTGAATGACTCGGTGCGGCACCCGCTACGAGGTGTGCGCGAGGCCGCGAATTTCGCGTTCCGTCGGCGCGGCTTCTTCGCCATGGGCGCGTCCGTCGCGGCCGGTTTCTTCAAGACCGATCCGGCACTCGCCACTCCGGATATTCAGCTCGGTATGACGTTGTTCAGCGCCGAGAAGGCTGGCGAGCGGCTGCACCCATTCCCCGGCATCTCCTTCATTGTGCGGCTTCTGCGTCCGGAGAGCCAGGGCACGATCATGGCTCGCTCGGCAGACCCCTTCGAGGCCCCGGCGATCCGGCCGAATTTCCTGCATGCACCGCGCGACGGCGTAGCAATCACACGCGGTTGCCAGATGTCGCGGAAAATCGCCATGACGGGGCCACTCGCCGTATATGTCGAGAGGGAACATCTCCCCGGCGACGATGTCGTGACCGAGGCGGAGGTCCTCGAATATGTCCGCCATAACGGCGCGACGAGTTTCCACCCGGTTGGGACCTGTCGCATGGGACCCGACGACCGGGCGGTCGTGGATCCGCGGTTGCGGGTGCGCGGGATCGAAGGGCTACGTGTCGCCGATGCCTCGATCATGCCGAAGATCGTTTCAGGCAATACCAATGCTCCGACGATCATGATCGGTGAGAAAGCGGCAGCAATGATTCTTGAGGACACGTGAGCCTGATTTGCGACTCGCGCGCCGTTTCAGGCCCGCGTTTTTCGCTCGCAGCAGTTCGAGGTTCTCAATTTTCGGTAATAAATTGCCCTCGTGGATATGTTGCGTGATCGCGACGACGCCTTCGTTCGCCGTTCAAGGTTGATCGCAATCTAAGCAGGCCAAAGTGATCCGAAACCTAAAACAGTGCGTAAGGTGTCAAGAAAGGAATTAATCAAATGTCTAATATTCAAGACCCAATGACTGTTGCTGCCATTCTTCAGGCCCGCGCGGACGAACTTGATGCATCTGGCATTGCAGCCGATTGCCTCCTCGGTCTAGCGGCAGAACTGCTTGTTTTTGGAGAGCCGGCCGCCGCTTCGGAAATAGCGTTTGCAGAGGCGATGTAGGGGTAGCCGCTGTGACCTTATTTCGGGCTACTGGACTAGTTAAGAATTAACGTCCAGTTTCGGATTTCCTTCGTCGTTGCAGCTGGCCGCAAGCAGCTGGGCTGTCCTGTTAAGTCGATAAACTATTTTTTCCAATTTGAAACTTAAAACTTAAATTCTCATGAACCGCGATGCAGATTACATGATCGGCGCCGTTCATGATGTGCCCAGTCATTACACGAACCTTCAGCAATGTATGTCATCAGCTTGGTCGCTCCTTTCGCGTGGAACCAAAGACCGAAAAGCACCAGCCCACACGCCAGTTCTTGTTTCCACAGGATTGGATGGAGCGCCTCAGGCTCGAACCGTCGTTTTGCGAGGGTGTAGTCCTGTGGATCGAATGCTCTCGATCCACACCGATAGGCGGTCCGCAAAGGTTGAGGAGTTGAAAGCCGATCCACGCGCGCTTTTACACGTGTATGACCCGCATCAAAAAGTACAGGTTCGTCTAGGATGTCAGGCTAGGCTCCACTTTGCAGATAGAGAGGCGATTGCGGCTTGGTCGCGCACCCGCGCGCAAAGCCGTTACTGTTACCAAATCAATGTTGCCCCGGGATCTTTGGTCGAGGATCCCGCAATGATCGTTTTTGATCCGTCTGCGAACGCGAAAGGCGTCAACAACTTCCTGCTCGTTCAGCTTCGTGTACTGCATATGGAATGGCTGTATCTGAATAGCCGCGGTCACCGCCGCGCCCGTTTCGACTGGACGGACGAAAATCTGCAAGCTTGCTGGCTGGCGCCTTAGGCTGAGGCTCAGAGGATGTCTAGGGAGGCACAATGGCCATCCTACGGGGGCATGGATAATCGTCTCGGCTACTCGTAAAAGTACATATTCGAAATCAAAACGTCGGCAGAAAACGCCCTCCCAATCGCTACGACCCCTATGCGTTTCAGGCTTTTTGTATCGAGGGCCTTATCGATTCGATACGGCACGAAATCAGCAAATGGGATATCAATTTCTTGCCATCGGTCGCTGGCGAAAAAATGCGCTCTGTATGATTGCCAAGGTAGTGTCGCGTCCGAGGTCCGCAGGTGCAGAGAGTATTTTTGACTATTGCCGCGAACCGTGATGCGAAGGCCACGATACCCCGAGGCGTCGAGGACGCCGCCAGACGGCTCTAAATCGAGCGCGGCCTGAACAAAACCGCCATTATTTTCTAGCCGGACGTCGCCCTTCAGGCGAAGAAAGGCCCTTCCCTCAGCGTTACCCCGCTCGAGACGCACAATTGAAACCCCGCCCATGACTTTGTCACTTACCCCGCGCCATTTCGTTCCTAGCGCCGAGATTAATTCGCTATCCGCGAAATCATCGACCAGCAACGTGTCACTCCTTGCTTGCATGCTGCTCAGCAAAAAAATCGATAGAACAAATACGAACAGGCGCGCCAAACTTGCGGTGCTTTTTTGAAAGCCTGTGCTGTGCGAGTTTGAAGGGTTCATTGAAAAAATGGTGCCGGCTAGAGGATTCGAACCCCTGACCTACTGATTACAAATCAGCCGCTCTACCAACTGAGCTAAGCCGGCTCTTTAGGAAATTATGGAACTTAATTTTGTTGTGAAAAGAGGGGCGCCGGTAAGTTGGTGCCCCTCTCTTCGAAATTCCAAGGTTTGATTTTTATCCTGGCATTTCGCCTTGAATGCCCTCGGCATAAAAGAAAATATCCTGCCAAAGGTTTCCATCATGGAAAGATTCACCATTTTTTATTACTATCTTTCCCTTATTATTTTTGATCGGCCCAGTAAAGATATTGTGTCCAGCCTTTACTCGCGCTGCGGCATCTTCAGCTGCTGCCTTTACGTTGGCTGGCATATTTTCGAACGGCGTAAGAACCAGATACCCGTCCGCCATGCCTTTCCAAGTATTGCCGGCCCAGTGATCGGGACCGTCACCTGTCGACCAAGAACCGTCAATTACCTGTTGAATTTTTGCGATGTAGTAGTGCGACCAATCATTTACTGAGGAAAAAAGTTGAGCGTTTGGCGCAAAAGACTTCATATCGCTCGCTTGACCAAACCCATGAATCCCAGCCTTTTCTGCTGTTTGAAGCATGGCAGGTGTGTCTGTGTGCTGAGCCATGATGTCGGCGCCCTGAGCTACTAAGACTTTGGCTGCATCAGCCTCTTTTACAGGATCAGCCCACGTATTTGCCCAGATTACCATGATCTCTGCTTTGGGATTTGCTTCGCGCATGCCAATCGCAAATGCATTCAGGCCTTGGTAGGCCTCCGGGATAGGGAACGGTGCGATATATCCGATCTTATTTGTTTTCGTCATCATTCCCGCGACAATACCTTGGACATACCGGCCTTCATAAAACCGAATATTTCCAGTGGCCATATTTTTTGAGCGCTTGTACCCAGTAATGTGCTCGAAATGGACATCCGGAAAATCTTTTGAGACTTTTAGCATCGGGTCCATGTAGCCGAACGAAGTTCCAAAGATAACCTTATTACCTTGACGTGCTAATTCGCGAACGACCCTTTCCGCATCTGGGCCCTCGGGGACATTTTCGACAAATGTTGTTTTAACTTTGTCACCAAAGTGCGCCTGAACTTTTTGTCGTGCCTTTTCATGCGCGTATGTCCATCCATGATCGCCTGGCGTTGTTAAATATAAAAAGCCGACTTTAAGCGGTTCAGCTACCCCGAGGGATGCAGACATAGCCAGTGCGGCGGTACTCATCAAAATTAACCTAAGTAATTTTCGCATTCTTAACTCCATCGATTTCAACATTGGGTTTTTCATCCACGCTTATTTTGTTCATTAACTTATTGATTGAACTGTGTACGGGCCCGCGCCCAAGGTTAGTCTCCCACACGGAAGTTTCGTCCCAAACACGCCGGCGTATTCACTAGGGATAACTCCCGACTACCGGACAAAACCACCAAAACAGCGATTGTCGCAAGGTATGGTAGCATTGATAGAAATTGAGAGGGAATAGTCCATCCTCGTGCTTGGCCCGCAAGCTGCATTATGGTTATCCCTCCGAACAACAGAGCGCCCACCAAAATACGCCAAGGCATCCAAGACGCGAAAACGACCAGCGCAAGGGCAATCCATCCTCGACCTGCGGTCATACCTTCAGCCCAATGCGGCGTTAGCATCAACGGGATATACGCGCCGCCTAAGCCTGCCGTGAAGCCACCAAAAAGTATGGCAATGAATCTTACACCTAAGACTGAATAGCCTAAGGCATGAGCGCTGTCGTGATTGTCACCAATAGATCGGAGAACCAAGCCAGCACGCGTTCTTTTTAGAAAAAAAGCAACGGCTGCTAAAATTAAGACTGACCCGTATGCCATCCAGTCATGAGAAAAAACTAATTTCCCCAGAATGGGCAGATTTGAAAGTCCAGGGATATTGATTACTGGGAGCCCTTCAATTGCGTGGCCAATAAGAGGCGCTCCGACAAGTCCTGATAAACCCGTCCCAAATATTGTTAAGGCAAGTCCGGTTGCAACCTGATTGGTGGTAAAAAATAAAACTAAAATGCCGAACAAGGCGGCGGTGAACATTCCTGCAAACCCGCCTGCGACGATACCGAGAACTAGGCTGCCGCTGACCATCGAGATGCCAAAGGCTGATACTGCGCCCATCAGCATCATTCCTTCGACACCAAGGTTCAAAACTCCGCTGCGCTCGACGATTAATTCACCCGTTGCAGCATAAATCAGGGGGACGGAAGTAAGAAGTACCGTTAGAATAAGGTCTTCAATCATTATTTAATCTCCGACGAGAAAGTATCCCCGGACGCTTAAATGTAACGTGATAGCGATTGAAGGTTTCTCCGGCCAGCAGCATAAAAAGTAGTACACCCTTGAAAATGCCAGTCACCACTTTTGGCATCGCGAGAGCAATTTGAGCCGAATCACCGCCAAGCTCTGCTAGCGCTACGACTAGACCTGCTGCAATTACGGCGAGCGGGTTTAATCTAGCCAAGAAAGCTACAATGATAGCTGTGAACCCGTACCCAAACGATATATCAGGCTGCAATTGTCCGATGTTAGCGGATACTTCAATCATGCCAGCAAGACCAGCGGCACCACCTGAGATACCCATAACCATTAGTGTTACTAGCGAAGGGCTGAAACCCGCGAATTTCCCTGCGCGCGGCGCGTCACCCAATACCTTTACTTGAAAACCTATTAACGTACGGGCCAACACGAACCATCCAGCTAGGGCAAAAATAATTGCCCCAAAAACCCCCCAATGGAGCTGTGCAAGTCGACCTATCGCCGGCAGCTCAACGCGCGGGATCAGCGCTGAGTCTGGATACATTGGGGTGAGCGGAAACCCAAAAGACAGTGGGTCACGCCAAGGCCCACGCACCGTCCAATCGATAAGCAAAATCGCGACGTAAGTGAGCATCAAGGTAACTAGTATTTCATTGGTATTGAAACGTGTTTTCAATACCGCCGAGATCATCGCCCAAGCCAGACCGCCTGCGACCCCCGCCAAGATGATGAGGGGCATCATCGCTATACCTGGTAACTGCGGAAAAGAAAGGGCCACCCATCCGGCCGCAAGCGCTCCCAGAATCATCTGGACCTCAGCACCGATATTCCAAATATTAGCGCGGTACGCGAAGACCAGACCGGTCGCTATGATAATTAATGGGCAAGCTTTAACAAAAAGATCAGCGATTTGATCTGGCCGCGAAACTGGTGCAATAAAAAACTGGTAAAGAGCGGCTCCTGGGTTGTACCCAAGAATCACAAAAATAGCGGCGCCAACGACTAGCGTAATTCCCACTGCAATGACTGGAGTCAATAATGTGAGCGTTACCGGGATGTTTTTGCGTGGGGTGAGGCGGATCACAAGCTTAAACCATTGCAGGCAGAGACTTACTACCCCCCATCAACAAACCAATAGATTCGGGGGTTACGTCCGCGGTTATCATGGGTTCCGTTAGTGAGCCGTTGGAAAGTACGGCAACGCGATGTGAAATTGCAAAAATCTCGTCAAGATCCTGCGATATCATCACAACAGAAGATCCACATGAAGCAAGGTCAAGCATTGCCTTTCGGATAAACAGAGCTGCACCAACGTCCACGCCCCAAGTTGGTTGCGATACGATGAAAACCGATGGTTTTTTTGAAATTTCGCGGCCTACGACGAACTTCTGTAGGTTTCCCCCTGAAAGTGCCGAGGCTATCGGATTCGCGCTTGGGGTTCTTACATCAAAGTCGGCAACAATTTTTTTTGCCATCTGATTGATTAGTTTTCGTTCGATAACGCCCTTGGTGACGGTCGTGCCCAACGAGTGCGAAGTTAACAAGGAATTTTCAGCTAAGGTCATACTCGTAACTGCAGCGTGACCGTTACGTTCTTCGGGCACAAAGCCCAAACCTGCTTGACGCCTGCTGCTTGGTCCTAGCCGACTAACATCGATTTTATTCACATAAATCTGACCAGACCCGCGGACTTGCCGCTCGCCTGCCAAAGTCTCCATTAGTTCATATTGCCCATTGCCAGCAATCCCGGCGATTCCAAGTACTTCACCGGCATACGCATCAAAAGTAATGTCTTTAAGTGAAGTTGCGAAGGCAGTTTCAGCTGGTTGGTTGAGGCCTCGCACTGAAAACATTGCATCGGACGTATCCCGGGGGCGCTCTTGACGATCAATGTCACCGACACTGCTTCCGACCATCATCTCCGCGAGCTGCTTACTGCTTTTACTATCAGATAAGACAGTACCAACAGTGCGTCCCTGGCGAAGAACTGTAGCGCGTTCTGTAAGGGCTCTGATTTCGTCAAGCTTATGGGAAATAAATAGGATGGCGACACCAGCCTCGGAAAACCGTCGCAGAACGTCGAAAAGCTGAATAGTTTCCTGAGGGGTTAATACAGAAGTTGGCTCGTCCATAATTAGAAGGGAAGGATCCTGCAACAGGCACCGAACGATTTCTACTCTCTGCTGTTGTCCAACTGAGAGATTGTGAATTCTGGCATCTGGGTCGACACCAATCCCGTATTCCGCCGAGATCTGGCGAACACGACGCGATATATCTGACAGCTTTTCGCCTCGGGGGAGGGCAAGCGCAATATTCTCGGCGACTGTTAATGCTTGAAAAAGCGAAAAGTGCTGAAAAACCATACCAATGCCGAGCTCGCGAGCGTGCTGAGGGCTGCGAATTTTCACCGGTTCTCCTCGCCAATCAATTTCGCCTTTGTCGGGCTGCACAAGACCATAAATTATTTTCACGAACGTCGACTTGCCTGCACCATTCTCACCAAGGAGTGCGTGTATTTCGCCCTTTTTTAGGGCCAATGAGATATCCTCATTTGCGGTGAAGTCGCCAAAGCACTTGGTGATACCCTTGGCGTTTAGCAGGGGCGTCTCGGGCGCCGGTTTGGTTTGCATCAACTTTCCTGTCATTGGTTCTTCCGGCGGATTTAACGAAGTAATTGAAATAAAATGAAAAAGGTGTTGTCTAGGATGGCGTATAAAGTAAGTGGTTGGAGCCTAGGGTAACGTAAATGCGTCGGAATTACACGGGGCTGGACAGCTTTGCGATCGCGTTGTTGACGGGATGAACGGATGACGGAAAAGCGGATTGCAGTAGTGGGGGCGGGTGCCAATGGAGGCGCCTTCGGCGCTGATATGATCAATGCTGGCCTCGACGTAACACTTTTTGATCAGTGGCCTGCTCATGTCGAGGCGATGCGAGCAGACGGCCTAAAGGTAGAGATGCCCGGCGAGACCGTTGTCACCCAAGTGGACGCCTTTCATCTCTGCGATATTGCGACCTTGCCTAACACCTTTGACATCGTCTTCCTTGGCGTGAAGGCCTACGATACCCTCTGGGCGTCCGAGTTGATAAAGCCCCTTGTCGCTGCCGACGGGCTGGTCGTCGGCTTACAGAACGGCATGACCATCGATGACGTGGCCTCAGTTGTAGGAGCGGGGCGAACCATAGGCGCCGTCATTGAGGTTGCCGCTTATATGGACGAGCCCGGTGTAATCGGTCGCCAGACTGGCCCGAGCGGGACTTGGTTCGGCGTTGGTGCCTATGATGCTGCGGCGGCCGGACGCGAGGCCGAGATAGTAGACGTGCTGCGTCACGCCGGCACCGCAGAAGTCAAGAGTGATATTCGTTCGGCTAAGTGGATGAAACTCGTGGTTAACGCAGCCGAGTTTTTACCATCGTCGATCTTGGGCCTGCCGCTCGCCGAGGCGATCAAGCTGCCAGGCATGCATGAGTTGATGATGGCTTCAGGACGCGAGGCAGTGCATACGGCGCTTTTACTCGGCCAGCAGTTGGTGCCGATCTTCGGCGATACGAAAGTTGAGGCAAACGATCCAGACGGTTACGCGACTACCTTACTCGATGCAGTCTTGTCCGACTGGACCATGCCGGATACCCGGGTGACAGTGCTGCAGGACTGGCAGAAGGGGCGTCGTGCCGAAGTTGAGGAGATCAATGGACTTGTAGTTCGGGAGCAGGCAGCGCGCGGCGGCTCGGCCCCGGTGAATAAGGGGTTGGTCGAGATTGCGCGCCGGATAGAGAGCGGTGAACTAGCGGCTGAGCCGACGAATTTGGGGCTTCTGCGAAATCTGCTCGGCTGACCGGCGTCGCCGAATTACGCGCTTTGGGTGATCTCATATAGCGCTACAGCTGCGGCGCTCGAGACATTCAGGCTCCCAATTTTGTTTGTTTGAGGAATACGTGCAAGCGTGTCGCAGCTCTCAGCCACGAGACGGCGGATTCCGTTTCCTTCCGCGCCAAGCACTATCGCCGTAGGCCCTTTGACTCTAGCTTGGGCCAGCGGCGTGCCGACTGCACTCGAAAGCCCGATGCACCAGAAGTTCCGAGCCTTCAGGCCTTCGATCGCACGCACAAGATTCGTTTCACGTAACAGCGCCACCATCTCAAGGCCGCCTGACGCCGCCTTCGCCAGTGCGCCAGTCACTGGGGGCGCGTGGCGGTCCTGCATCACTACTGCCGCGGCGCCGAAGGCGGCTGCGGTACGGATGATTGCACCCACATTTTGCGGGTCGGTTACTTGGTCGAGCACGAGAATGCATTGCTCGGCAGTTTCTATTGCTTTGTCTATCGCATCTTCTAAGCTGATATCCCGAAGCGGTCTTGTAAGCAGGGCAATGTTCTGATGGACCGCGCCCTCTGGAAGGACCGCTGTGACGTCAGCGCGGGAGACTAGGTCGATCAAGCCGGCATGACCGCCGGTCTCAGCAGCCAATGCCGCGCGTTCGGCTTCTTGGTCGTCGGCGACGAGCACGCGCTCGCATACGCGTGCAGGGTTGGCCAACGCCGCCAAGACTGCGTGGCTGCCATAAAGCCAAGCTGGCGCTGTGGTATCGCCGCCGCTTCGCCGACGGTGGGATTTGCCGGAATTTGTACGTTTTTTGGGATGCTTTCGTGCCATGGTAGCCGCTCTTAGGGCATTCTAAGCTCGCTCGCAATGACTGGGTTGCTGCGCCGGTCATGACGTGTGTGCACAAACGGCTGTTATTTTGGCGTTTTCCGCCGATTGGCGGTTGACACACAGGACGAAATCTACATATTGCGCTCCACGGGCCGGCGCTCTTTGGCGTGCGGCGCGTTTGCTGTTGGCTGCATGTGGGGTGCATGTGGCTGTTGCGGCAGGAGGAGGGGTGCCTGAGCGGTTAAAAGGGGCGGACTGTAAATCCGTTGGCTACGCCTACGTTGGTTCGAATCCAACCCCCTCCACCACCAAAATCGGCACTTGAAGGAATTGATCGGGGTTCGT
>PBPM01000036.1 GCA_002724635.1 Rhodospirillaceae bacterium | reverse complement strand
GGACACGTCATTGGCCTGGGTTTCGATGATCGGCAGAGCCGTCAGCGAGCCTGAGCCATGGTTTTCGTTGAGCTTCGCTGCGCGCTCCAACAGACGGGAGTGCAGGTAGAACACGTCGCCCGGATACGCTTCACGTCCCGGCGGACGGCGCAGCAGCAGCGACATCTGGCGATAGGCCGTCGCCTGCTTCGAGAGATCGTCATAGAAGATAACTGCGTGCTTGCCGCTGTCGCGGAAGAACTCGCCCATGGCGCAGCCGGTGTAGGGGGCGAGGAACTGCAGCGGTGCGGGGTCCGACGCGGTGGCCGCGACGACGATGGTGTAGTCCATCGCGCCATATTCCTGCAGCGTCTTCACAACCTGGGCGACCGTCGAGCGCTTCTGGCCCACCGCGACATAGATGCAGTAGAGCTTCTTGGACTCGTCGCCGCTCTCGTTCACCTTCTTCTGGTTGAGGATGGTGTCGATGATGACCGCCGTCTTGCCGGTCTGGCGGTCGCCGATGATCAGCTCGCGCTGGCCGCGGCCAACCGGAACGAGCGCGTCGAGCGCCTTCAGGCCTGTCTGAACCGGCTCGCTGACCGATTCGCGCGGGATGATGCCCGGCGCCTTGACGTCGACCAGGCGACGCTCGTCGGTGGCGAGGTCGCCGCTGCCGTCGATCGGGTTGCCCAGCGCGTCGACCACGCGGCCCAGCAGGCCCATGCCCACGGGAACGTCGACGATGTCGCCGGTTCGCTTGACCGTATCGCCTTCCTTAATGTCGCGGTCATCACCGAAGATGACGACACCGACATTGTCGGTTTCGAGGTTGAGGGCCATGCCCGCAATCCCGCCCGGGAACTCAACCATCTCGCCAGCCTGGACATTGTCGAGGCCGTAGACGCGGGCAACACCGTCGCCGACAGACAGGACCTGACCAACCTCAGAGACGTCGGCCTCGGCATCGAAATTGGCGATCTGGTCTTTCAGGATCGCTGAAATTTCCGCGGCACGAATTTCCATCCTCTACGCTCCCTTCATGGCGTATTGCAGGCGCTGAAGCTTGGTTTTCAGCGATGCATCGATCATCCGCGAACCGACCCGGACCACCAGCCCGCCAATGAGCGAAGGGTCCACTTTCGGTTCGACGGCAATTTTTCCACCCAGTTTTGCACGTAGGCTCTCGGTGAGCTGCTGCAGTTGTTCGTCATTAAGTGCGCGTGCGGACGTGACTTCGGCGGTTACTTCGCCGCGCCGGCGCGCGAGTTCGGCCAGATAGGCCGTGATCATGGCATCCAGCGCGAAAAGCCGGTTGTTTCCTGCCGCAACGCCGACGAAACGTCGGGTGAGTTCGCCTGCGCCACCCTGTTCCAGAATCGCCGTCATCGCGCGTGCCTTGTCATCGCGATCGATCAACGGTGAACGAAGAAGCTTGGTCAGCGCATCGCTGTCCGCGATCAGCTGTTTCAGATCGGTCAGATCGCCGGCGACCTCGTCGAGGCACTTGGCCTCGTCGGCAAGCTCGTACAATGCGAGCCCGTACCGTTCTGCGATATCGCCGACAACACTTGTATCCGCCGCCACTTGCGACTGCCCCCCCGGAGCCTATCTTTGCTTGCGCGAATAGTTTTAACCGATTGATATCTGGTGATATTTTTCAGCCATTGCCCAACGGTGAACGACCTGCCGTTAAGGCAGGCGCTTGGTAGCACAAGGCTTGGGGGCTGGCAAGCGCACCGCAGCGCAAAACTATGGAAAATGCGCGGATTTTCGCAGGTTCGCGCGTGCGTAGAATCATCACGTGGTCGAAGGCGACGGGCGTCTTGTCGTCCTAGAGGAAGCTATAAGGATCAATGTCGACCCGCACGCGCGCGTTCGACGGAATCCGGACCTGTGCCAGCCAGCGGCGCATCATGCCCTGAATGGGCACGTCGCGATCGGCCTTGAGCAGGAGCCGGCGCCGGTGGCGTCCGCGCAACAGGGCTAGGGGAGCAGGTGCGGGACCGAGCACGCGCACGCCGTCCCCGTAAGGTGCGCAGCGTGCGAGTGCGCCGGCGAGGCCATCGGCCAAATCGGGATCGCGGCTCGACACGATGACGGCCGCCAGCCGACCGAAGGGCGGCCAGGCGCCTGCGCGCCGGGCGTCTGTTTCGAGTGCCATGAAGCCATCGCGGTCGCCGTTGGCCAGCGCCCGCATGACTGGGTGCTCCGGTTGGAAGGTCTGAATCAGAACATGGCCGGGCCGCTCGGCGCGGCCCGCCCGGCCCGAGACCTGCTGTAGCACTTGGTAGGTGCGTTCGGCGGCGCGCAGATCGCCCCCGGCGAGGCCTAGGTCGGCGTCGATGATGCCGACGAGGGTCAGGTTAGGGAAATGGTGGCCCTTCGCAACCATCTGAGTGCCGATCAGGAGATCGATCTCGTGGTTCTCGACAGCATATACGAGGCGTTGGGCGGCCTCGGGGCCGCGCATGGTGTCGCTGGTCATGATCTCGAAACGCACGTCGGGCAGCTGCCCGATCACCTCCTCGGCGATCCGTTCGACGCCCGGGCCGCAGGCCACCAGTGTATCCGCGTTGTTGCAGGCGGGACAGTTGACCGGCGCCGGCTCCTCGTAGCCACAATGGTGACACTGCAGGCGTTTGCGGAAGCGATGTTCGGTCAGCCAAGCGCTGCAGCTCGGACAGGCAAACCGGTGCCCGCAGGTGCGACACAAAGTCAGCGGGGCGTAACCACGCCGGTTTAGAAACAGGAGCGACTGCTCGCCGGTGGCCATGGTCGACGTGATCGCGTCGATCAACGGCTTCGATAGGAACTGACCCGCCCGAAGGTCAGCCGCGCGCATGTCGATGGTTTCGATAGTCGGCAGGACCGAACGTCCGAAACGTTCGGGCAGGATGATCGACTTGTAGCGGGCCCGCTCGACATTTACCCGCGTCTCCAGCGAGGGCGTGGCAGAGGTTACTATTATAGGGCAGTCCGCAATCCGCGCCCGCACAACGGCCATGTCGCGGCCGTGATAGGCCACACCATCTTCCTGCTTGAACGCGGACTCATGCTCCTCATCGACGATGACCAGCCCGAGTTCAAGAAAGGGTAGGAAGAGGGCCGAACGGGCGCCGACTACGATCCGGGCTGCGCCGTCGGCGACGGCGCGCCAGGTCTTTCGCCGCCGTAACTGCCTGAGATCCGAATGCCAGACTGCGGGTGCCACGCCGAAGCGCTGTTCGAAGCGATCGAGCCATTGCGGAGTTAGGGCAATTTCCGGCAGCAGCACCAGCACCTGTCGGCCGGCTCCTAGGGCCGCGGCGAGCGCTTCGAAATAGACTTCTGTCTTTCCGGAGCCCGTCACGCCGTCGAGCAGCGTGACGGCGAAGCGGTCGGCCGCGATGTCTGTACAAAGATGGGCGGCGGCGCGGGATTGATCGTCGGACAGCGGCAGGCCGGGACGCGACGGATCCGGGTCAGCGAAAAGACGCGGGGGTTCTAGGGAGACCTGCTCGATGGCACCGGCTTCCGCCAGCCCCTTGATCACGCTCTGCGAGACGCCGGCTTCGTTTGCTAGGTCGCGCGCTGTCATCGCCGGTCCGTGCTGCAGCATTTCGAAGACGCGAAGGCGCGCAGGGGTCATGCGCATTCCGTCCTGTCGGCCGGCCGCACGATAGGCGGTGATGCGCTTTGGCGGCATCAGCGCGTCGGGCGAACTAAGCGCCATGCGCAGGACCGCTCCCGGTGCGCTTAGCGTGTAGGCCGCGACCCAGTCGATGAACTGGCGCAGTTCGTCGGGAAGGGGGCGGGTTTCGATATGTGCAATGACGGGGCGAAGTTTCTTTTCCTCTACATCGCCGGCGGCGTCGCCCCAGACGACGCCGATCAGCTCGCGAGAGCCGAGCGGTGCCCGCACAAAATCGCCGGGCCGCAACTGCATGTCCCCCGGCACCAGATAGTCGTAGGGGCCGGCGACGGGCATGGGCAGCAGCACACTGACTGTGTCGGTGTCTGTCTGCGCTGTGTCGCCCAGCGCCGGTGCGGTGGTGTCGGTTGGGGGCATCGGGTACACTTTAGTCGGCGACTCGCAGACGGCCAACGCATCGCGGGAACAGGTTTCTGGCACACAGAAGACACGACGCGGAAGAAGGAATTTAGGGAATGAAGTTTTTTGTGGATACCGCCGATCTGGCGGAGATTCGTGACTTGGCCGACAGTGGCTTGGTGGATGGGGTGACCACCAACCCGTCCCTGATTGCAAAGTCCGGGCGCAACATGCTCGATGTCATCGCAGAAATTTGTGACGTTGTTCCCGGCCCGGTCAGTGCGGAAGTCACGGCGACGGAGCATGCGGACATGATGGCCGAGGCCGAAGTGCTGGCAGCGATCGCCCCCAACGTCGCGATTAAGGTGCCGTTGACGCCGGACGGCCTGAAGACCTGTAAGGCACTGCGTGACCGCGACATCATGGTCAACGTCACGCTTTGTTTCTCGTCAGCGCAGGCGGTGCTTGCGGCCAAGGCGGACGCTAGTTTCATTTCGCCCTTCGTGGGGCGCCTCGACGACATTGGGTTGCGTGGCCTCGACCTGATCGAGGACATCGTTGAGATCTTTTCCCAGCATGACGCCTTCGAGACCGAGGTTCTGGTCGCCTCGATCCGCGGCCCGGCGCATGTGGTCGAATCGGCGATGGCCGGCGCACATGTCGCAACGCTGCCGCCGGGCGTTCTGCGGCAGCTATACCAGCATCCGCTCACTGACAAGGGGCTTGCCGCCTTCCTGAAGGACTGGAAGGCCACTGGTCAGTCGATATTGGAACAAGCGAATGAGCGCAAGAACGCGGCGGAATAGCAGAATGTTGTGCTGCCTGCGAGGCATGGAAGTATGAGCAAGAAGGCCCCCCGCCAAGACGCCACGTCGCCGGTGGGGCTGACCGAGGCTAAGGTTTTAGATTTCCTCGAGGCGCATCCGGATTTTCTGAAACGCCACCCGCAGCTACTTTCAGTTCTTGAGGCGCCCGAGCGCGCATTCGCCGATGCCGATTCCGCTGGGGGCGAGGTCATCGATCTGCAGGATGCGATGCTCGCGCGGATGCGCGATGATCTGGCGCGCCAGCATGCGCATAGCAGCGACCTGATCGATGCCAGCCGCACCAATCTGCAAAGCCAGAATCGCATTCACGCGGCTGTGGTCGAGCTCCTTAAGGCGCGCTCACTCGATCACCTGATCGAGATTCTGACCATTGACTTGGTTGGCCTGCTGCATGTCGATGCCGCGGTCCTTTGCCTCGAGGGTGGATCGGTTGCGCCGACAATCAACCAGGGTGTGCGGATCGTTCCAACTGGCACCATCGATCGGATTGTCAATGTTTCGCGCGCGGTCACTCTGCACGACGATATCGAGGGGGATTGCCGCATCTATGGCGAGGCGGTCGGCCTCGTGCGTTCCGAGGCCCTTCTGCGGCTGACTGTGCGCGAAGATGCGCCCATCGCGCTGCTGGCATTGGGGAGCCGCGAACCGTCCCGGTTCCACGCCGGGCAGGGTTCGGAACTCCTGATCTTCCTCGCCGCCATCATGGAACACTGCATCCGCTCATGGCTCGACCTGCCGCGCTGAAAAGCTTCGACGTCTCCACCGTGCCCGCTACCGCTGACTTGGTGGGCCAGCTTGTGAATTGGCAAAGCCAACTCCATGTGGAACGCCGTGCGTCGCGTCATACAATCTCGGCCTATCTGCGTGATGTGTCGGCCTTCGTGGCATTTCTCTCGGAACATTGCGGCGGGCCCGTGGCGCTCGCGACGCTGTTTACGCTTAAGCCGGGAGACTTCCGTGCCTGGCTGGCGATGCGCAGTGTGAGCGGTTACGCCCGCAGTTCGACAGCCCGTGCCTTGTCATCCGTGCGCATGTTCTTTCGTTATCTCGAACGCGAAGGACATGGAAAGAACCCGGCGCTGGGTGTCGTGCGCGGACCAAGACTCCCGCGCTCCGTCCCCAAGGCATTGAGCCAGACAGAAACCGACGATTTACTGCACGCCATGGATCGGGGGACCGAAACGACCCCGGACTGGATCAGCGCACGCGATAGCGCGGTGTTGCTGCTTCTTTATGGCTGCGGCCTGCGGATCTCTGAGGCACTGGCGCTCAATGTGGCTGACGTGCAGCGCGAAGGCAGTCTGACGGTGACGGGCAAGGGTGGCAAGACCCGGATGCTGCCCTTACTGCCCGTGGTTGGCGAAGCGCTCGATAGCTATCTGTCGAAGTGTCCCCACGCAATAGCGCCGAATGGGCCGCTTTTCGTGGGGGTTCGCGGGGGACGCCTGGGGCCTCGCGTCGTGCAGAAGCGCGTCCAAGAGCTACGGTTGGCGCTCGGACTGCCGCGAGAGACCACGCCGCATGCCATGCGCCATTCTTTTGCAACCCACCTGCTATCGGCGGGGGCGGATCTGCGCGTTATCCAAGAATTACTGGGTCACGCGTCGCTGTCGACGACCCAGCGATACACGGATGTGGAAAGTGCCCGCCTGCTCGACGTCTACGGCAAGGCTCATCCCCGCGCGCGGAAGGGCTAGCCCGCCGGCTCGCGAAAGTACTCGATGCGGGTGCACTGGTTCTGTTGCGAAAACCACTCGATCTGAACGAGCCGTCGACGGCGTTCAGCGACAATCTCAAGACCGGGTGATGGACACACGTTCGGCTAGATGTGGATGGTGCGCCTGCCGACGGCGAGTGCGGCTTCCTTGACGGCTTCCGCTAATGTTGGATGTCCGTGGCAGGACCGTGCGATGTCCTCGGCCGCTGCGCCGAACTCCATGCCGACGACTATCTCGTGAATCAGCGTCCCGGCATCCGGCCCGATGATGTGGGCGCCAAGAATGCGATCAGTCCTTGCGTCGGCAAGGATCTTGACGAATCCGTCCGTTTTGTTAGCCGCCCGGGCGCGCCCGTTGGCGGAGAACGGGAAGCTGCCGACGTTGTAGTCGATGCCGTCATGTTTGAGCTGTTCCTCGGTCTTCCCGACCGCCGCGACTTCCGGCCATGTGTAGACGATCCCTGGAATCACGTCATAGTTCACATGCCCGGATTCGCCGGCGATGATCTCCGCCGCTGCGACGCCTTCGTCCTCGGCCTTGTGGGCGAGCATCGGGCCTGGCACGCAGTCGCCGATTGCGAAGATGCCCGACACGTTGGTCTGGAAATTGGCATCAATCTCGATGAAGCCGCGGTCGTCCGTCTTTACGCCTGCGCTTTCCAGCCCGAGGCCCTCGGTGTAGGGGCGCCGCCCGATGGCTACTAGGATAGTGTCGCAGTCGATGGTCTCGCTGTCGCCGCCCGCGGCGGGCTCGATAGTCAGCTTAACCTTGGTCTTGAGCTTTTTGGCGCCGGTCACCTTTGTACCGAGCCTGAAGGTCATGCCCTGTTTCTTAAGAATTCGCTGGAAGGTCTTGGCGACCTCACCGTCCATGCCGGGCGTGATCCGGTCAAGGAACTCCACGACCGTGACCTCGGCGCCCAACCGCGCCCACACGGAACCCATCTCGAGCCCGATATAGCCGCCGCCGATGACTACGAGATGCTTTGGCACGGCTTTGAGTTCGAGGGCGCCGGTCGAGCTGACGATGCGCTCCTCGTCGATATCCACGCCCGGCAGGAGGGCGGAATCGGATCCCGTGGCAATCAGTACATATCGGGTCTGCAACGACTGGGTGGTGCCGTCGTCGCCGGTCACGACGACTTCCCTAGCGCTCCTTATTTCGGCGGTACCGAAGATCGGCGTGACTTTGTTCTTCTTGAATAGGAACTCGATGCCCTTAGTGTTGTCGTCCACGACCTCGGTCTTGTGCGCCATCATCGCATCGAGGTCGAAGGAGACCTTGCCGGCCTTGATCCCGTGGGCGCCGAGTCCGTGCTGGGCGTGAGCGTAGTGTTCCGAGGACTGCAGCAGGGCTTTCGAGGGGATGCAGCCGATATTCAGGCAGGTGCCGCCGAGGGTGGTCCGCTTCTCCACACAGGCGACATTGAGTCCCAGCTGGGCCGCGCGGATGGCGGCCACATACCCGCCCGGGCCGGAGCCGATGATTACAAGATCGAAGGACTGCGTTTCTGTCATAGCTTTCTAAACCTCGATCAGGAGCCTCTCAGGATCCTCGATCGCCTGCTTGACCCGCACTAGGAACGTCACCGCCTCGCGGCCGTCGATTATCCGGTGGTCGTAGCTGAGCGCGAGATACATCGTCGGGCGGATGACGATCTCGTCGTCGATCACCACCGGTCGCTTGACGATGTTATGCATGCCAAGGATACCCGACTGCGGCGGGTTCAGGATCGGTGTCGAGAGCATCGATCCGAAGATGCCGCCATTCGTGATCGTGAAGGTGCCACCTGTCAGTTCTTTTATAGTCAGCTTGCCATCGCGCGCGCGTTGCCCGAAATCGGCGATTTGTCCCTCTATCTGGCTGAAACTCTGCTTGTCGGCGTCGCGCAAAACGGGGACGACAAGGCCCTGCTCGCCGCCCACGGCGACGCCGATATCGTAATAGTTCCGGTAGATGATCTCGTCGCCGTAAATCTCGGCATTGACCGATGGCAGTTCCTTGAGCGCATTGATTGCTGCCTTCACGAAGATACTCATTAAGCCGAGCTTCACGCCGTGCTTCTTCTCGAAATCGTCGCGGTAACGGGCGCGCAGGTCCATCACGCCTTGCATGTCAACCTCGTTAAAGGTGGTGAGCATCGCTGCGGTATTCTGGGCCTGCTTGAGCCGGGTGGCGACGGTCTGGCGCAGCTTGGACATGCGCACGCGTTCCTCGCCGCGCGGGTCTTCTTCGCGTTCGGGTAGGTCGCCAGCGGCGACGAAGGCCGGTGCCAACGTCTGTGGCGCAGAAGCGGCAGGCCTGGCAGCGCCCGAGGCGCGATTGTCTAGATGGCGCATCACGTCGCCCTTGGTGATGCGGCCGTCGCGTCCCGTGACCGGTATGGCGGCGGGATCGAGCCCATGCTCGTCGACCAGTTTCCGGACGGCGGGCGAAAGCGGGTGGTTAGTGTTCGCGCGGGTGCTCTCGGGTGTGGCGGCCGTAGCCGGTTTTTCTTTGGCCGTATCCGCCGTTGCGGCTGCGCTGGCGGCGCCCACGTTGCCGGTGGCTATCCGCCCGACGACGGCGCCGACTTCCACGTCGACCCCTTCCTGGGAGAGGATTTCAATCAGTGTGCCAGCGCTCGGGGCGGGAAGCTCGGCGGTCACTTTATCGGTCTCGATCTCGACCAGCGGTTCGTCGGCGGCGAAGCTCTCGCCGACCTGTTTAAGCCAGCGACCGACGGTACCTTCGGTGACGGATTCGCCAAGTTCGGGCACCGTGACGTCCATAGTCTCGCTGGTAGCTTCGGCCGGCGCCGCGGCCGGTGTGTTGGCGGGTTTCTCTGCGGGGACGGCTTCGATCGGTGTGTTTGCTGCAGGTGCGGCGGTTGCCGCCCCGTTCTCGTCGATGGTGCCGATCACCGTGCCGACCTCGACATCCAAGCCTTCATCGGCGCCGATCTCGATCAGCACGCCGGCGCCGGGGGCGGGCACCTCGACCGTCACCTTATCGGTCTCGATCTCAACCAGCGGTTCGTCGGCTGCAACGGTCTCGCCCAAGGTTTTGAACCAGCGCGCGATGGTGCCCTCGGTCACGGATTCACCCATGTCGGGGACTTTGATTTCGATAGTCATTCTCGGATTCCTGCTGAGGTCGCACCGCTCAGACGGAGAGCGCTTCGTCGACCAGTTTGTTCTGTTCGCGATGGTGTCGTGCGGCGCTGCCCGTGGCCGGCGAGGCGGCCTCGACCCGGCCGACATAGCGTGGCCGGGTTTGCGCGGCGCCGACCTCGTTGAGCACGGCCTCGAGTCGGCGGTCGACGAATGTCCAGGCACCCATATTTTCCGGCTCCTCCTGACACCAAACAATCTCGGCATGCTTGAAGCGCGACAACTCTTTGATCAGCGCCCTGCGCGGGAAGGGATAGAGTTGCTCGAGGCGCAGAAAGAACACATCCGTGATGCCGCGTTTCGCCCGATCTTCGTAGAGTTCGTAATAGACCTTGCCCGAACACAGCACAACGCGCTTCACATCCTTGTCGTCGCAAAGATTCTCGTCGTCGTGGAGCACCCGGTGGAAGCTCGTGCCGGGCCCGAAATCCTCGAGTTTCGAAACGCACAACTTGTGCCGCAGCAGCGACTTGGGTGTCATCACGATCAGCGGCTTGCGGAAATTACGGCGGATCTGGCGGCGCAGCGCGTGATAGTAGTTCGCCGGCGTGGTGATGTTGCACACCTGCATATTGTCTTCGCCGCACAGCTGCAGATAGCGCTCGAGCCTCGCGGACGAATGCTCGGGCCCCTGACCTTCGAACCCGTGGGGCAGAAGCATGACTAGGCCGGACATGCGCAGCCATTTGGACTCGCCCGAAGCGATGAACTGATCGATGATCACCTGCGCGCCGTTGGCGAAGTCGCCGAACTGCGCCTCCCACAACACCAACGCATGGGGTTCGGCCTGGCTGTAGCCATACTCGAAACCCAGCACGCCGAACTCCGACAGGGGACTGTCGATCACCTCGATCGGCGCCTGGCCGCAGCGAATATTTGCCAGCGGGATATATTTTTCCTCATGATTCTGATCGACCAGCACCGCGTGGCGCTGGGAGAAGGTGCCGCGTCCGACATCCTCGCCGGACAGGCGGACAGGGGTCGACTCGCAGAGCAGCGTGCCGAAGGCTAGCGCCTCGCCGGTCGCCCAGTCGATGCCCTCGCCGGTCTCGATCATCTGCCGCTTATTCTTCAGCTGACGCACGATCTTCGAGTTGAGTTTGAGGTCCTGGGGCGGCTCCGAGATGGCGTATCCGACTTCGTTCAGCAGGTCGTCCTCCACGTCGGTCTCGCCCCGCCGTTCGTCGCCCTCGGCCATGCCGAGATCGGCCCAACGGCCCTCGAGCCAGTCTGCCTTGTTCGGTTTATAGCTTTGTGCGGCCTCGAACTCCTGCTCCAGATGGTTTTGGAACTCCTCCACCATACGCTCGCCGCCGCCGGACTCGATGACGCCCTCATCCTCGAGCTGCCTGGCGTAGAGCGCGCGCGTCGTCGGCTTTTGCGAAATGGAATTGTACATCAGCGGCTGGGTGAAGGCCGGCTCGTCGGATTCGTTATGCCCGGCCCGCCGGTAACCCCACAGATCCATCACCACGTCCGCCTTGAATCGGTAGCGATACTCGGTGGCGATACGTGCGACATGGACGGCGGATTCCGGGTCGTCGCCATTCACATGGAATATCGGCGACTGGATCATTTTCGCGACGTCTGAGGAGTAGGGCGAGGAACGCGCCGCGGTTGGGTTGGTCGTGAACCCTATCTGGTTGTTGACGATCAGGTGGAACGTGCCGCCCGTGCGATAGCCGCGCAGCTGTGACAGGTCGAGGGTCTCGGCCACCAGGCCCTGTCCCGCGAAGGCGGCGTCGCCATGCATTAGCAAACCCATCACCTTGTCGCGCTCGGCATCGCCACGCTGTTGCTGCTTGGCACGCACCTTGCCAAGTACAACCGTATTCACCGCCTCAAGATGGCTTGGGTTGGGGGTTAGCGACAGGTGCACGTTGTTGCCGTCGAACGACCGGTCCGAAGAGGTGCCGAGATGATACTTCACGTCACCCGATCCCATCACGTCGTCGGGGTTGGGCGAATTGCCCTCGAACTCAGAGAACATGGCGCGGAAGGGCTTGCCCATAAAGTTGGCCAGTACGTTCAGTCGGCCGCGATGGGGCATGCCGATGACGAGCTCGCGCAGGCCGAGCTGACCGCCGCGCTTCACTAGCTGCTCCAGCGCCGGGATCAGCGACTCGCCGCCTTCGAGACCGAAGCGCTTGGCGCCGGTGTATTTCTTGTCGAGGAACTGCTCGAAAACCTCGGCCCGGGTCAGTGCGCCGAGAATCGCCTGCTTGCCCTGTTCGGTGAATTCCGTGTGGTTGCGTACACCCTCGATCCGCTCCTGTATCCAGGCCTTTTCTTCCGGGCCTTGGATGTGCATGAACTCGACGCCGATGTTGCCGCAATAGGTCTCGCGGACGACGCCGATGATCTGCCGCATGGTGGCGGTTTCGAGCCCGAGCACATAGTTGATGAAGATAGGCCGGTCGAGGTCTGATTCGGCGAAACCGTAGGAGCGCGGGTCGAGCTCAGGATGTGCGTCCGGCTTCACTAGGCCCAGCGGGTCGAGGTTCGCCTCCAAGTGACCGCGTACGCGATAGGCGCGGATCAGCATCAGCGCTCGAATGGAGTCGAGGGTCGCACGGCGGATCTGGTCGGGCGAGGCCTGAGAGTTGCCGCCCGCGCCATAGGACAGAGGAGCGCCTTTCAGCGGCGCGCCGTTGCGCAAAGCATCTTCATGGCCATTGCCATGGGGTGCCCCGTTGGCACCGTTCTCGCCGATCACCTGCGCGTCACGCGGTGCCCAGCTCGCGCCTCGCAGATCTTCCAGCAGCGCGCGTGCATCATCGTGCAAAGTTGCGAAGTAGTCGGCCCATTCCGGGTCGACGCTCTGCGGTTGATCGAGATAGTTCGCGTACAGTTCCGCGACGAAGGTCGCGTTAGCGCCGTTGAGAAACGACGAGTGGCCGATATAGCTGTCCATGTCCTAGCCGCGGTCCGTGGCTGCGGTCCCTTCTTTCATAGCGTTAGGCCCCCACACCAACAAATAGGCGACCTACTTAGCCCTTCAATGCTCTGACCATAGTGGTGCCGAGTGCAGACGGGGATTCCGCAACCAGAATACCTGCGGATTTCATCGCGTCCATTTTCGCGTCCGCAGTGCCCCTGCCGCCCGAGATGATTGCACCGGCATGGCCCATGCGTTTTCCGGGAGGCGCCGTGACGCCGGCGATGAACCCGGCAACCGGTTTTTTGACTGTCGATGATTTCAGGAAATCCGCGGCGTCTTCCTCTGCCGATCCGCCGATCTCGCCGATCATGATGATTCCCTGAGTCTCTTCATCGCCCAGGAACATGTCCAGGCAATCGATGAAGTTGGTACCGTTGACCGGATCGCCGCCGATGCCGATGCACGTGGTCTGGCCCAAGCCGACGGCGGTCGTCTGCGCGACCGCCTCGTATGTCAACGTACCCGAGCGCGAGACTATGCCGATGTTGCCGCGCTGATGGATATGGCCCGGCATGATCCCGATCTTGCATTCGTCCGGCGTGATAATACCTGGGCAGTTCGGGCCGATCAGCCGGGTATCGGAGCCGCTGAGCGCGCGCTTGACCTTCACCATGTCGAGAACGGGGATGCCCTCGGTTATGCAGACCACCAGCTCGACGCCGGCGTCGATTGCCTCGAGGACCGCGTCGCCGGCAAACGGCGGTGGCACGTAGATTACGGACGCATTTGCGCCGGTCGTGCTGATAGCGTCGTCGACAGTGTCGAAGACGGGCAGGTCGAGATGCGTGGTGCCACCCTTGCCCGGGGTGACCCCCCCGACCATCCGGGTGCCGTAAGCGATGGCCTGTTCGGAATGGAATGTGCCCTGAGCTCCTGTGAAGCCCTGGCAGATGACCTTGGTATCTTTACCGACAAGTACGGACATGGCGTCAGGCCGCCTCCTTTACCGCGTTGACGATCTTCTCGGCGGCGTCCCCAAGGTCGTTTGCCGAAACGATTGGGAGCCCCGATTCAGCAAGTAGGTTCTTGCCGAGATCGACGTTTGTGCCTTCTAGGCGAACCACCAGCGGAACATGCAGAGAGACTTCGCGCGCTGCGGCGACGATGCCCTCAGCGATTACATCGCAGCGCATAATGCCGCCGAAAATGTTCACGAGGATGCCATCGACATTCGGGTCCGACAGGATGATCTTGAAGGCCGCGGTCACCCGCTCCTTCGTTGCACCGCCGCCGACATCCAAGAAATTGGCCGGCGAACTGCCGTGCAGCTTGACGATGTCCATGGTGGCCATGGCCAAGCCCGCACCGTTCACCATACAGCCGATCGAGCCGTCGAGCTTGATATAGTTCAGCTCGTGCTTGGAGGCCTCGAGTTCCATCGGGTCCTCTTCGTCTTCATCGCGCAGCGCCTCTACATTAGGCTGGCGATACAGCGCGTTGTCATCGAAGCCCATCTTGGCATCGAGGGCGATGACATCGCCCGCGCCTGTCACGACCAGTGGATTAATCTCGACCATCGAGGCGTCTAGCTCGAGGAATGCGTCATACATAGCCGTCAGGAATTTCGTGGCGCTCTTGATCTGATTGCCCTCGAGACCGAGGCTGAATGCGACCTCGCGGGTGTGGAAGGGCATGATGCCGGTCGCCGGATCAATAGCGACTTGGGCGATCTTCTCAGGGGTCTCTTCGGCAACCGTTTCGATGTCCATGCCGCCCTCAGTCGAGGCGACAATGACAATGCGCGAGGTGTCTCGGTCGACCAGCAGGCTGAGATAGAGCTCGCGGGCAATGTCGCAACCTTCCTCAATATAGATGCGCTTGACCTCCTTGCCCTCAGCGCCGGTCTGCTTCGTGACCAGAGTCTTGCCGAGCATTGCCTCTGCATGGGTACGAACCTCGTCGTCGCTCCTAGCGAGGCGGACGCCGCCGCTGCCGTTGGGGTCGTCGGCGAAATGTCCCGCGCCGCGACCGCCGGCGTGAATCTGGGATTTCACGACCCAGATCGCACCGCCCAGCTCTGCGGCTACCTTACTGGCTTCCTCGGCTGTATAGGCGACGGAGCCGCGTGGCACCGCCACACCGAACTTAGCCAGCAGGCCCTTGGCCTGATACTCATGAATGTTCATTGGTGGTCTATTCCGAAAGACAGATTTAGTCTGCAGTGGAGACGATTGAAGTTGCGGACTACCATATGGCTACTGACGCAGTGCACCGTCTCGATTGGGGCCCGAAAACACGGCCGAATATGGTTAATATTTTGCAACTTTAGCACCCGTGTTGCACTGCGCAAACCGCCAGAAAGTCTGACGTTTGGGTGTCGATTGCCTATTTGCCGACCTTCTTTTTGGAGTCGCGCTGCAACTGCTTCGTGACCGCAGCGAGTGCTTCGACGGCCTTCACAGATTTACGGAAATCCGAGCGCTCCTTGGCGTCCAGCTTGATCTCGACGATCCGCTCAACACCCTTCGCGCCGATCACGACCGGAACGCCCACATACATATTCTTCACGCCGTACTCGCCGCGCAGATAGGCCGCGCAGGGTAGGACCCGCTTCTTATCCTTGAGGTAGGACTCAGCCATCGCGATGGCTGAGGATGCCGGGGCGAAGAAGGCTGAACCGTTGCCGAGCAGTTCGACGATCTCGCCGCCGCCCGATCGGGTGCGCTGGACGATCTCGTCGATGCGCTTCTGGGTGGTCCACTTCATCTTGACCAAGTCTGGTAACGGGATACCCGCAACGGTCGAGTAGCGCACCGACGGCACCATCGTGTCGCCATGGCCGCCCAGTACGAAGGCCGTAACGTCCTCGACCGAGACGTTGAACTCCTCTGCCAGGAAGTAGCGAAAGCGGGCGCTGTCGAGCACACCGGCCATACCGACGCACATGTTCGGCTTGATGCCCGCGGCCTCGCGCAGGATCCCGACCATTACGTCCAGCGGGTTGGTGATGCAGATCACGAAGGCTTCGGGACAGTTCTTCTTAATGCCCGCGCCGACGGATTCCATCACGCCGGTGTTGATGCCGATCAGGTCGTCGCGGCTCATGCCAGGCTTGCGCGCGACGCCCGCCGTCACGATGACTACGTCCGCGCCGCGGATCGCAGAATAGCTGCTGGCGCCAACCATGTTTGCGTCGAAGCCCTCGACCGGCGAGGATTCGGCCAAGTCGAGCGCCTTACCGGCCGGCATGCCCTTGACGATATCGAACAGGACGACGTCGCCCAGCTCCTTTAGGCCGACCAGATGGGCGAGGGTGCCGCCGATATTGCCTGCGCCGATCAGCGCGATCTTATTGCGTGCCATTTTAGTGTCTTCTCCGACGTCGAGTATGTTGCCGTGCGGGCGGTGTGTAACGCGAATTCAGGGGTGGTTCAAGGCGTGCACCGGGCAAGGCATTTGTGCCGCCGAATCGGCACGTTGCCGCGCCGCTGCCGCGGCCAATGTCAGGGCGTGTGGGGGCTATTCAGATAGTCCTCGGCCTGCATCTCCATGAGGCGCGAGACGGTGCGCTGGAATTCGAAGGCGGTGTCGCCCCTCATGTAGAGCGCGTCCGGTTCGCTCTCGGCGCTGGCGAACAGGTTCACATGATGTTCGTAGAGCGAGTCGATTAGCACCACGAATCGTTTCGCCGCGTCGCGCTCGCGCGCATTGAGGGTCGGGATGTTGTCCACCATGACCGTGTGATAGTGGGTCGCGATCGCGAGGAAATCGGATGCGCCACGCGGCTTGTTGCAAAGCTCATCGAAGGTAAATCGCGCAATCCCGCGCGCGGCCTGGTGTGCGTGGATCACGCGTCCCGCGACCTCGATCTCAAATGATGCCGGATCGGCATTGTCGGTCAGGGTCGCGAAGGCATCGTCCAGCTTCGCGGTCGCTGCGCGGCCTATTGGCGTGTGCCAGACGGGCTCGCCCTTCAGACGATCGAGGCGGAAATCCGTTCCCGCGCCGATGTCCAGAATGTCCAACTTCTCGACGATCAGGTCGATGAAGGGCAGAAAGCGGTCGCGCTGCAGACCGCCCTTGTAGAGATCATGCGGCGCGACATTTGACGTCGCGACGACCACGACCCCATGATTGAAGAATGCCTCGAAGAGGCGGCCTAGGATCATCGCGTCGGCTATGTTGACCACGTGGAACTCGTCGAAGCAGAGCAACCAGCTCTCTTCGGCCACGTCGGCGGCGACCTGCATCAGCGTGTCAGCGCGTTTCTCCTGCTTGCGCAACGCGTTGAGGCGCTGCTGGATCTCCAGCATGAAGGCATGGAAATGGACCCGCCGTTTGCGTTCTACCGGTGCCGTGTCGAAAAACATGTCCATCAGCATCGATTTGCCGCGCCCGACCGGACCGCAGAGATACAGGCCTATCAGCGGTGCGTCGCTGCGTCGCCATAGGCCGAAGCGGTCTTTCCAGCCTGCGAGGAAGCTTTCGCCGGCGGGCTTATATCCCTTGAGTGAATGGTGCAGGCTCTGCAGCCTGTCGACCGCGAGCTTTTGGGTTGGGTCGCGCATCAACTCGTTCGCCTCGCGCATGGAGCGATAGCGTTCGCGAGGTGTCATGTTTTCCGAATTGGGTGAACCATCAGGCATAGCGGCGGTTAACTAGGCCAGCGCGGCGTGGCGCGCAACATGTCGCGGTTCATTGCCCTGCCTATTGTGCGGCCGCGGCGGCCGGCGCTGCGAACATCGCCTCCATCTCGCGGCGTACAAGGACGGCTTCGATGCCAGCGTCGATCTCGACATCGTCCCAGCTCACCGGCCGGTCTCGGGGGACCGGATTCCTGAGCCTGACGCCGTTGGCAAGTCCGATCGGCAGGCCGCTGGCCGAGAGGCTTACCGCCGCGGGCATGAGCTTTCCGTACACGGTGAAACCGCCCTCGCCGTCGAGAAACTCGCCCGGCTTTAGATCGCGCTTGGCGGTCGCGATCACATCGCCTCGGAATCCCACGGGTGACCCGGTGGACTCGCCGCGCAACGCGGCGCTCGCGACCGAGATGCCGAGTTCGAGACCGATCAAGTGATAGGGCTTCCAAAGCGCCGCATAGTTTCCGGAGACATCGGTGACAAGACCATATTCCTCGAAGCATGCGCGCACATAGTCGCTGGGTGCTTCGAACACGACATATACGCCCCAGCGCAGATCACCTGTTACGTGCCGGCCGTCACGCTCCTCGGAGCTGATCACCTCAACTTGGCCCTTGTGGTGCAGCTGCCCACCTTCGTCGGCAGGGCGCATCACATGCGGAAGGTCCTGAACGCCGCAGGGCGGGAAAGCTAGGCCGTCGGGCGCGGGCGTCAGTCCAGTGGCGTTGGCGACTGCGGCCATCTCGATGGCCGACTTGGTGCCGTCGAGGAAGGAATTGAACATCTGAGGGTTCATACCGCCCGCGCCCGCCTGTTCAGCCGTCAGGCCGTAATGCTCCCAGACCTCGTCCGGGCTCACATAGTGATAGCCGTCGATATACTTGGTGCCCTTACCGGCCGCGATGACGTCGAGCCCGCAGGCGCGCGCCCAGTCCACCTGTTCTTGGATTAGCGCGGGCTGGTCGCCATAGGCCATCGAATAGACGATGCCGGCCTGGCGGGCGCGTTCTGCCAACAATGGCCCGGCGAGGACATCGGCCTCCACGTTGACCATCACGATATGCTTGCCTTGCTCGCACGCCGCGAGCGCATGCGCGATTCCAGCCGCGGGGCTGCCGGTAGCATCGATCACCACGTCGAGGCCGCCGGCGGCGATCAGCCCCATCGAATCGTCGGTCACATGCGTCGAACCGGCCGAGAGTGCAGCGTCAAAGGTTGCAGCACTCGGGTCGAGACCGCCCACCCGGGCGCAGGCCGCCCGGGCGCGTTCGGGATCCAGATCGGCGATCGCCATAACATGGATGCCGAGTGTGCGGGCAGCCTGGGACAGATACATGGTGCCGAACTTGCCGGCGCCAATCAGGCCTACCCGAACGGGCTGGCCATCTTCGGCACGCCGGCCAAGCATCGCGTGAAGGTTCATGTCCTGATCCTTTGCGTTTCTCGCTATTCTGAGGCTAGAGCATACAACGAAATCGATCGGAATCTGGAGTGGAAGCATGACCGACTATAACGAAGATGCGCGCGTGCCCCATGTGTCGCGTGAGGATTTCCCTGCTGACCGGGTAGGGGTCTACGACCACATCATGGCGACCCGAAATCTTAAGTTTATGGCTGAGCTGTTCGCTCGGATGGCCAGTAGCCCGGGGGCGCTCGAGGCGGTAGCATCCGTGGGTGAGCATGTCCGGTTCCACAGTGTCTTCGATGAAGTGCTGCGCGAGATGATCATCTGCACGGTCTCGAAGGAGGTCGGCAACTGGTACGAATGGACCCACCATATTCACCGGATGCCGGACCAGATGCGCGCGGTCTGCGGTACGCCGGCGGCAGAGGATCTGCCGACGCCTGCCGGGCCAGTGTTGCGATTCTCGCGAATCGTCGCCAACAACGGCAAGGTCGACGATTTGTTAGTTGAGGACATACGCGCCGCGTTAGGTGATCAGGGGCTCGTAGATCTGACGGTGATGGTCGGCTACTACCAGCTGGTTGGCACCTTCTGCACCACCCTGCATGTCCCCATTGAGGACTCGATCGAGCGTACGCCAATGCCGGACTAGGCTAGAGAAATGCGGGCCCGATCCGGGGCGAATGCCGTGCAATCTCGATAAACCGTCATACGCGGGCTTGACCCGCTTATCTCGTGCACAATCTGTGCGGCGTCATCATTAGGTGCTCGGATTAAGTTCGGGGTTGGGGAGCGCGCTAGCAGTCTACTCCGCCGCGGTGGCGTTCTCCTGCGCGAGCGCCTGCAGGCAGTCGTCTTCGAGCGGTTTGATCGGAGTGAAATCACGATGCGCGATCCACTCCGCACGCTTGAACTGCCGAATGTGGTTCTCGACGTGGCACAGGCTCAGATAGACAATCACCCGGGCCCACGGGCTGATATTGGGCGCTGAGGCGTGGACCAGATTCGAATGGAACAGCAGCACCGAGCCCGGCTTTCCCTTCGGTGCGATCATGCCGCCCTCGTCGGCGAGCCGTGCGACGTTCTCCTTGTCCAGCGTCCATAGCGGGTATGACGTTGTCTCTAGATCGTGTCCGGCTTCGATCACGCCGCCCTTGTGGCTGCGCGGGATCAGGTACAGCGGGCCATTGAACTCGGTCACCTCGTCGATGAACAGCGCGATGTTCATGGCCCGCGCCTCGGGCATCTTGTCGTCTCGCGCCCAAGTTCCGTAGTCTTGGTGCCACTGCCAAACCTCGCCGTCGAAAGCGGCCTTTCCGTTGATCTTATACTGGTGCATATAGACCGGTCCGTCGAGCAGCTGCATGACCGGGTTGATTAGGCGCGGATGGCGGCCTAGGCGGCGGAACGCTTCGTTGTAGTAATGTGCTGCGAAGGCGGTACGGACGGCCTCGCCATTAGATTCCCGCCATACCTCGTCGCGATCCATAGCAAAGATCGTCGGGAGCTCGCCGGACAGGACCTCCATCTCGGACTGGCTGAATACTTCCGGCAGGAACACCCAACCTTCCGTGTCGAACTGTTCGAGCTGTCCTTTATTGAGTTCCATGATGCGTGTCCGTCGGGTGGGCGCCTGGAAATCAACGCCGGATGGTTTCCTTAGGCATTTAACGTTAGGTTCCAATCCGATTTCAACCACCGGATGTCCCGATGCTGGTCTATCTGACCCTCGCGCTTGAGTTGACAGCGAATCCGATTGCTCTGGCCGGCTATATCGGGCTAGGCGTCTATGCGTTGACCACCTTGCGCGCCTTCAAGTATGCGGTGTTGTGGGGACTGGCGGTTCAGATCTTCGCATTAGCCCTTGGCCGGGTATCGTTCCTCGACTTGGAGGGCCTGATTACGCAGACCTTTTTGAGGCTCTTGGGGGCGGTGATCGTCACGATGGTGGTTTTCTACCTGTATCGCTTCATGCGTCAGGGCAGGGACGGCCGGGGCGGCGGGAAGGCAGGTACGATGCCGCCGCGGCGCAGGCCGCCGCATCTGCGCCGTATAAAATAGTCGCCGCGCCCTGACTGCTGATCGTGTTGATGGCTGAGTTCAGCCCCTCGATCTTGGCCGCGTCGGCCGACCCGATTAGCAATTATTGCGTGCGCTGTTCAAACACGGCGTTCGACCATCATCTTCTTGATTTCGGCGATTGCCTTCGCCGGGTTTAAACTTTTCGGGCAGGTGCGCGTACAGTTCATGATCGTGTGGCAGCGATACAGCCGGAACGGGTCCTCGAGCTGGTCGAGTCGTTCTCCGGTCGCCTCGTCACGGCTGTCTGCCAGCCAGCGATAGGCCTGAAGTAGGATAGCCGGTCCGAGATAACGGTCCTCGTTCCACCAGTAGCTGGGGCAGGATGTCGAGCAGCAGGCGCACAAAACGCATTCCCACATCCCGTCGATCTTGGCTCGCTCCTCCGGGCTCTGCAGGCGCTCGCGCTCGGGCGCTTGGCTGTCGGTCTTGAGCCAAGGCTCGATCTGCCGGTACTGGGCGAAAAAGTGTGTCTGGTCGGGCACCAGATCCTTGATAACTGACTGGTGGGGCAGAGGGTAGACGCGGACATCGCTCTTGGCGTCGGCGATATACTTGGTGCAGGCCAGCGTGTTGGCGCCGTCGATGTTCATGGCACAGGACCCGCACACACCCTCGCGGCACGAGCGCCGGAAGGTGAGGGTCGGGTCCACCTCGTTCTTTATCTTGATCAGCGCGTCGAGAACCATGGGCCCGCAATCGTCGAGGTCGATATGATAGGTGTCGATACGCGGATTTTTGCCGCTGTCCGGGGACCAACGATAGATCTTGAAGGCCTTGGTGTTGGTCGCGCCCGTGGGTTTCGGCCATTCCTTGCCGTCTGTCACCTTTGAATTCTTCGGCAACGTAAACTCAGCCATGTTTCAAATTCTCCTCGTCACCCGGGCTAGGTCCGGGCCTGCGCCTAGTAGGACCGTTCCTTAGGCGGGAAGCTTTGCACTTCGTTGGTAAGGGTCTGAAGGTGGACGGGGCGATACTTCAGGTTGACCTGACCCTCCTCGTTGACCCAGGCCAGCGTGTGTTTCATCCAGTCGTCGTCGTTGCGGTCGGGGAAGTCCTCGCGCGCATGGGCGCCCCGGCTTTCTTCGCGCTCCTTCGCGCCGTTCATAGTGATCAACGCCTGAATCATGAGGTTCTCCAGTTCGAGAGTCTCCACTAGGTCCGAGTTCCAGATCAACGAATCGTCCGACACGCTCAGATCGTCGCGCCCCCCCCACAGTTCGTTTAGCTTGTCGGCGCCTTCTTGCAGGACCTCGCCTGTGCGGAACACGGCGCAGTTGTTCTGCATCGTTCGCTGCATCTCGAGGCGCAGTTTCGCGGTCGGCGTGCCGCCCGAGGCGTGACGCAGCTTGTCGAAGCGCTCGAGCGCCCGATCGCCCGCATCCTTGGGTAGCGGCTCATGGTCGGCGCCCGGTGTCACGAGTTCCGCCGCGCGCAGCGCTGCGGCCCGGCCGAACACGACCAGATCGAGTAGCGAGTTCGAGCCCAGGCGGTTGGCGCCGTGGACCGACACGCTGGCTGCCTCGCCGATGGCCATTAGGCCCGGTGTGACCGCCTCGGGGTCTTCCTCGGTCCAGGTGCGGACCTGCCCCTGATAGGTGGTCGGGATGCCGCCCATATTGTAGTGGCAGGTTGGCAGGACCGGGATCGGCTCCTTGGTTACGTCGACGCCGGCGAAGATGCGCGCCGTCTCAGAGATGCCGGGCAGGCGCTGTGCCAGCACGGCCGGATCCAGATGTTCAAGATGCAGATGGATATGGTCCTTCTCGTCGCCGACCCCCCGACCCTCGCGCATCTCGATGGTCATCGAGCGGCTGACCACGTCACGGCTGGCCAAGTCCTTGGCCGACGGAGCGTAGCGTTCCATGAAGCGCTCACCCTCGGAATTGGTCAGGTATCCGCCCTCGCCGCGCGAGCCCTCGGTGATCAGAGCGCCGGCGCCGTAGATGCCTGTAGGGTGGAACTGTACGAACTCCATGTCCTCAAGCGGCAGGCCCGCGCGTGCGACCATGGCATTGCCGTCGCCCGTGCAGGTGTGTGCCGACGTGGCCGAGAAATAGGCGCGGCCGTAGCCGCCCGTCGCCATGCAGACCAGATGTCCGCGGAAGCGATGCATCGTGCCGTCGGCCAGGTTCCAAGCCATCACGCCCCGGCAGCGACCGTCTTCCATAATCAAATCGAGGGCGAAATACTCGATGAAAAACTCCGCGTTGTACCGTAGCGACTGCTGATACAGCGTGTGCAGGATCGCATGGCCGGTACGGTCGGCGGCGGCACAGGTGCGCTGCGCGGTGCCTTCACCATAGTTGGTGGTCATGCCGCCGAAGGGGCGCTGATAGATCTTGCCCTCTTCAGTGCGGCTGAACGGCACACCCTGATGCTCGAGCTCGATGATCGCCGGGATAGCCTCGCGCACCATGTATTCGATAGCGTCCTGATCTCCCAGCCAATCCGAGCCCTTGACGGTATCGTACATGTGCCAGCGCCAGTCATCTTCGCCCATGTTACCGAGCGCCGCCGAGATGCCCCCCTGTGCGGCAACCGTGTGCGAGCGGGTCGGGAACACCTTTGAAATGCAGGCCGTCTTCAGGCCCTGATTCGCCATGCCGAACGTGGCACGCAGTCCGGCACCGCCCGCGCCCACCACGATAACGTCGTAGTCATGGTCAATAATCTCGTAATCGCCGTTGGCCGCCATCGTTAACCCCTCACTTCAATGCGATTGCGATCACGGCGTAGACAGAGGCGACGCCGAGGAAAATGGCTAAGCCCTTTACCGCGATAATCAGGCCCACTTCGAGCCATTTGGTGTGAATGTAGTCCTCGATGACTACCTGTAAGCCGAGCTGGCCGTGGTGGAAGGTGGCCACGATCAGCAGGATCAGAAGCACCGCGTTGATTGGGCTGCTGATGAAGTCGACAGCAGCTGCATAATCAGCACCGGTTACGAGAATCATCGAGACAACGAACCAGATCGTCAGCGGCACGAGCGCTAGCGCCGTGAGCCGCTGGGCCCACCAGTGGTCGGTGCCGGTCTTGGCTGAACCGAGGCCGCGTGCGCGGCCCAATGGGGAACGCATGCTCTTCATGTCTAGAGCCCTCCGAGGGCGGCATAACCGCCAACCCAGCTGATAGCGGTCAGAATTACGGTGGCCACGACGACCAGCCAGCCCGATGCGTAGGCCGTACTCAGTTCGAAGCCACGGCCGGTGTCCCAGACGAGGTGCCGTATGCCGCTGCACAGGTGATAGAAGAGCGCGAAGCTCCAGCCGAGCAGGAGAAGTCGTCCGATTACCGAGCCGATGAAGCTCTGCACCGTATCGAATGCGGTTGGGCCCGCGGCGGCAGCTATCAGCCACCAGACCAGGACCAACGTGCCGACGGCAAGGGCGATGCCCGTGATCCGGTGCAGAATCGAAAGCACCGATGTGAGCTGAGGTCGATAGACCTGAAGGTGCGGCGATAGCGGTGTGTTGTCGGTCGCCATGAGGCCCCCTGACTTGTCTGCGAGGCCGGAACGCGGGAATAGGTTCCGGTGGTTGGCAGCGTGTTGCGGACCGTCAACTCAAAGCTCATGCCGGTCGTAAACGCGCGTGCATCCGTGAACAAGATTTAGACCCCCATCCCCCGTTTCGTCAATGACACTGCCCTAAGCAGACAGTTGGAAATCCCGGCGCGGAGAATCAATCCTCGACGGTGTGTGGAAAACCTGTGGAGGAGTTGTGGTCTACCGGGCGAGTTTTACACAGAAAACTGAGCGGCTTAACGGATTGCCAATTGCTGGTTTTGTGAAGTCAGCGGAACATGGCCGTGCACGCATTGGCGTGCCGACGGGTAAACGTCGCGTCCGATCAGACGCTTTGCGTATGATCAGGGCGGGGTCTAGTGCGGTCACGAGGGGCCGGGATGGATCGACGGGTGCCGAAAGCCGGATCAGGGTTGCCGTACGGCGACATCGGGTGCGGGGGAAAGTCGGTGGACGGACAGGGTTCTTCGGAACCGCTCGCCTCGGAAGATGTCCGTTCCAGCATTTGGGGAGGATCGTGGGCAACCGCGAACTGATCCAGATGCGGTCGGGCGTTCGAGGCGGACATGCGCTTCTTCGGAGGCGGTGGATGCTGAGGGCGGCCGTTGGGGAAGGTTCTGTTGTGTCAGTCGGCGGCCTTTCCGGTAGCGCACACCCTTAGGGGGCAGGCGCTCCGCTTGGGAATTCGTTTTGGCGGATCTCGGGCGAAGGAAAGGACGTGGTGTTCCGCGATCCAGGCTCTCGCCGGCCAGGAATACGGAACGACGACCGTTCGGAAACCGGGGGCTTTTCGGAGCCGCGGCGACGGATCGGGCGGACTGTGGCATGGATGCCGGCCCCGGGCTTCGTTCCCCTTCGGGATCGGTGTCGGGCGTGTCAGAGCGGCCGGTGCTGGGAACGCGAAGCGCGATAGACGACGTATCGGCCAGGGGTGCGTCCCACGCGCGAAGCAGTTCGAGGCCGTTGCCGGTGCGGGTATGGATTGGGTGCGTGCGGTGTGAGCCGGGCGGGCCGTGGTCCGAAGGATCTAAAGTTCGGGAGGCGACTCCGGGATCTGCGATCCGAGGAAGGCGTCAGGCGTCACGGGCTCCGCGTCCATGCACCTGGCGCCTTCTTCTCTTCCGTGACAGGGATATGCGGCGGTTGCGTTCCCCGGTCCGCACAAAAAAAGGACCCGGCGCTTTCGCACCGGGTCTTTTCTCAGGCATTGTTGGCTGGGCCCCGCATCCAAGCAAATCAATGCCCAAGAGGTATCAACGGGTTTTCGCATCGGTCAAACGAAATCTTGTGCCGCGGACCCTGTGGGGGCAAAAACGACACCCAGCGATGCAAATTCTCTCGATCCAATCTCACGTGGTGTACGGTCATGTCGGCAACGCCGCCGTTCTGTTTCCGCTGCAGCGCCTTGGGCATGAGGTCTGGCCGGTACCGACCGCGATCCTTTCCAACCATGCCGGCTATCCGGATTTCGGCGGACAGGCCTTGGCGCCGGCCGTTGTCGCTGAGCTCTTGCAGGGGATCGAGCGGCGTGGCGCGTTCGCGCGCTGCGACCTGATGATCACCGGGTATTTCGGGCTTGTGGATACCGCAGCGGCGGTTTGCGATGCCGTGGCGCAGGTCCGTGCGGCGAGCCCGGAGCTCGTCTATTGTTGTGACCCTGTAATGGGTGACAGCGGTTCGGGCCTTTATGTGGATCCCGCCCTACCGGAATTCTTCCGAACGCACGTGCTGCCAATAGCCGACATTGCTACACCCAACCTTTTCGAGTTGGAGCTGTTGCGCGGTATAGAACCCGGCCGGCTGGCGACGCTCGACGCCGATGAGCTTTTGGCGGCCGCGCGCGGCCTGATCGATTTTATGCGGCCCGATGCCTGCTGCCTCGTCACCAGCGCGGTTCATCGCAACATCGATCCCGAGAATGTTGCGGTCTTGGCCGTCAATCGCGATGCCGCCTGGTGCGTGGAGACGCCGAACCTGCGCTTTGCAATCGAACCCCATGGGGTCGGCGACTTGGTCAGTGGCCTGTTCGCTGCGTCGATGGCGGATCACGGCGAGATGGCGCGTGCGCTGGAGGAGAGTGTCGCGATCGTCTTCGCGGTGCTTTCGGAGACGCAACACCGTGGCAGCGGCGAGCTCGATCTTGTAGCGGCCAGGGATTCGATCGTGACCCCGCCCCAACAGTTTGCAGCGCGAATGATCGTCTGATGCCCTCCGGTTTTTGACTGTGCGATGAATCTGTTAAGAACGGCTCGGTGACCGTATGCCGTCCGCCGTTCTAGTTGGGGAACAGGAACGTAGTTAGTTGGCTGTAACCGATTACATTTTGATTCAGGGCATCGTTTTCGGCTTCTTTTTGGCCCTGCCGGTGGGCCCGGTCGGCGTCCTATGCGTTCAGCGCACCCTGTTCCAGGGCCGGATACACGGCCTGATTTCTGGGCTCGGCGCAGCCTTCGGCGACGCGCTCTATGGTGCCGTCGCGGCCTTCGGCATCTCGGCAGTGGAGGACTGGATCACCGGCCATCAGGGCTCACTGCGGCTGGTTGGCGGCGTGGTGCTGCTCTTGCTGGCGATGCGCACCGTCGCGTCCATGGTGCGGCACCGGCCCGTCGCGGACGGCAATGACGAAAAGATTCAGCGCCGGATCGAGACCCACAGCCTTGTAAAGGACTTCATTTCGACCTTCACGCTAGCCATCACGAACCCGATCACCTTCATTGCGTTTGCGGGTCTGCTGGCGACGCTCGGCTTTACCGAGGCGGGCCGCTCGATTGGCAACGCCTCGATCTTGGTCGCCGGCGTCTTCGCCGGGTCGGCGCTTTGGTGGATTGCGCTGTCGTCGACTGCAAGTATCTTCCGGCCCTTCATGGACGGTTCCTACCAGGTGTGGATGGATCGGATAGTCGCACTCGTGCTTGCGGGCTTCGGCACCTACGCGCTCCTCACATCCTTCTTCTACTAGACGCAGGCTCCCGTCACGCGTTCGGTCCGGTCTCTGTCATGGACGGTCGCGCCGCGAAGCCCGCGATCTGTCGCAACGCTGTCTAGCGCGCGGGGCCGGGCTCCGGATAGAGCCTTGTTTTTCCCTTAGCGTCGAGGTACTCGCAGATGATGTTCGATTGGTAGAGTGGCAGGCCCAGTGCCGGTACCTTGCCGACCGGATTGACGTCGCGATAACCGGCGGGGTCTTTCCATGGAAGGATCGCCTCGAACTCGAGCGTATCGGCGACGCCGCACTCGATAGCCGCGACGCGCGCCTTGCGGGCATATAGAGAGGCGGCGGAATAGAAAAGTTTCATGTCGTCCTCGTTTCCGCGGAGACGGCGCTTCGCAGGCCGCGGTGGTTGCATGAATCGCCAAGCAGAATACACGCTGGATCACGCGAACAGAATTGCGTATGCAGCTGCGCTACTGCTGGTGGCCTGACGACCCACGTTCCTGTGTTAACGTTGTGTTATGACCCCCGACGTCGTAGACCTGCGCGACTTTTATGCCTCGAGCCTAGGGTCAGTCGCCCGCCGCATGATTCGGCGTCAAGTTCGTAAACTCTGGCCAGACCTGCATGGGTTGCGGGTTCTGGGGCTCGGCTATGCGACGCCCTATCTTGGTCCGTTTGTCGACGAGGCGGCGTATGTGGCCGCCGTCATGCCGACACGGATGGGTGTTCTAGGCTGGCCGGAGCGCGCAAACGAAGAGTGCAACAGGGCGCTGGTCGCCCATGAAGACGAAATACCGTTGCCCGATCTCTCCGTCGATCGGATTCTGCTGGTTCATGGTCTGGAGCACAGCGAGAATGCTCATCTGATGCTGCGTGAGATGTGGCGGGTGCTCGCGGATGGCGGGCGTTTGACGGTCGCTGTACCGAACCGCCGCTCCATCTGGGCGCGCACGGATCAAACTCCCTTCGGACACGGGCATCCGTTCTCGACGGAACAGCTCAATCGGGCCCTGCGACAGTCCATGTTCACGCCCGTGCAGCATGCGCGTGCGCTATTTTTCCCGCCATCGCACCGTCGCTTCTGGCTGTCAGCTGCGCCCGCATGGGAACGAGTTGGCCGCCGCTGGCTGAGTCCCGTAGGCGGCGTTACGATAGTCGAGGCTACAAAGCAGATCTATGGTGGTGCGCTGGCCGGCGACAAGGTACGCCGCCGGTCTTATCTGCGACTGCCGGCGACGGGCTCTGCCCTAGCGCCAGCGGTGACCCCGGGGGATGCGGCTAGCTCCGCCCGATGAGGAAGATTGCCTGTTCCGTCGCCAGATTCGTCCAGTGGCCGATCTGCCGGCGCGTGCGCGCATGACCCTGATGGTCTATCGTCACGATCTGCTGGGCGGTGAGGTCCAGCTCATCCAGAAGATTCATGAAGTCGGTTAGGGTGAAAAACCGGATGTTCGGTGATTCGTACCAAGCGTGGGGCAGATTGTTCGATACCGGGCTGCGTCCCCGGAACAGGAGATCCGCTCGCACCCGCCAGTAGCCGAAGTTCGGGAAACTTACCACCGCGCAGCGTCCTATGCGCAGGAGTTCGCGCAAGACACCCTTCACATCGAAGATCGCGGGTAGCGTCTGCGACAGCAGAGCGAAATCGAACGCGTCGTCCGGATAGTTCTGAAGATCGGTCTCGGCATCGCCCTGTACCACCGCAAGGCCGCGTGAGACGCATGTGTTCACGCCCTGCTGGCTGAGCTCGATGCCGCGCCCGTCCACCTGTCTATCGCGGACCAGAAGGTCGAGCAGTTCCCCGTCGCCACAACCGACGTCGAGTAGGCGGCTGCTCGGCGTTACCATTTCGGCTATCAGTTTTTGGTCGACGCGAATGCGCGTTGCGCCGTTGGTTTCCTGACGGTTCATGCCGCGCCCCCGTCCTGTAACTGGGTGTACTGGTCTGCGGCTCCGCCCAGGAAGCCCGAGAGAATGCGGAAGAACTCAGGCTCTTCCAGAAGGAACGCGTCATGACCGGAATCCGTCTCGATCTCGACAAAACTGACTGAGGCGGCGACTGCGTTTAGCGCATGGACGATCTGGCGGGATTCCGAAGTCGGAAACAGCCAGTCCGACGTGAAGCTGATCAGGCAGAAACGCACCGGCGATCCCTCGAAGGCGTTAGGCAGGGAACCGTCATGCTCCGCCGCCAGGTCGAAGTAATCCATCGCGCGGGTTATATAGAGATAGGAATTGGCGTCGAAGCGCTCGACGAAGGCGCGACCCTGATGACGCAGATAGCTCTCGATCTGGAAATCCGCGTCGAACCCAAACGTGATCTCGACCCTGTCCTGTAGGTTGCGGCCAAACTTGCGGTGCAGTGCCGAGTCCGAGAGATAGGTGATATGCGCTGCCATGCGCGCCACGGCTAGGCCGCGCTCGGGGTCGACATTCTCGTTGTAATACGCGCCGCCGCACCAGTTCGGGTCCGCCATGATCGCTTGGCGACCGACCTCGTGGAAAGCGATGTTCTGTGCGGAATGGCGCGCGGCGCCCGCGATCGGGATCGCGCAGAACACCATCTCGGGATAGCGCGACGCCCACTCCAGCGTCTGCATCGCGCCCATCGAGCCGCCGATTACGGCAAAGAGTCTTTTGATTCCAAGATGTTCGACGACGTGTTTCTGCGCGGCTACCATGTCTGTGATCGTGATGACCGGGAAGTTCAGCCCGAACGGCACACCGGTCTTCGGGTCGATGTCCTTGGGCCCCGCTGTTCCCATACAGCCGCCCAGCACGTTGATGCAGATCACGAAATACTTGTCCGTATCGATCGTTCGGCCCGGACCGACCACGCTGGCCCACCAGCCATCCTTACCGGTGACCGGGTGGGTCTCCGCGACATACTGATCGCCCGTCAGGGCGTGGCAGACGAGAATGGCGTTCGATTTGTCGGCATTCAGGCGTCCATAGGTCTGGAAAGCCGCCGTGAACGGCCCCAGCATCTGACCCGAGGCTAGGCGCAGGGGCTCGTCTTCGCCCAAGACGATCTGCTGTCCCGGGAGGTTGTTAACCGTCGGTGCGACCGCAATTAGCGCGCCGCTCGCCTGCGTGCCGTTTGGTTCGTGGTTTGTCATCGTCTGGGCGTAGTTCAAGGCCGGTGACGCGGGCAACGGATACCCACGATGGATGCATAGCTATGTGGGGCTACCAAGGAGTGTCAACGTTTTCTTTGCCAAAGCCCTGAGGGGACGATACAAACTTGGACTCTTTTTCCCGGATGAGCGAGACGATGAGCCCCGCGCCTGACGACTTGGCGGCGCTGCGCCGCGAGATCGATTCGATCGACGAACAGTTGCATGGTCTGCTCATGCGGCGCGGCGACGTCGTGGCCAAAATCGGCCGCCGGAAGGCCGTCGACGGCGAGGTCACGTTTCGGCCGGCCCGGGAGGCCCAGTTGCTCAGGGGGCTCGTGGCGCGCCATCATGGTGCGCTGTCCAATGCCGCCATTGTGCGCATTTGGCGCGAGATCATCGCCGCGTCGATCCGAATTCAGGGTAACCTGACTGTCGGCTGCTGTCCGATCGAGGGCCATGGGGTCGCGTTGAATCTGGCACATGGTCATTTCGGCCTAAACACGGATGTTGTGCGGTTCGAGACAGCGTCCCACGTGATTTCGGCTGTACATCGCGGCGAGGTTTCGGTCGGCCTCGTTCCGCTGCCCCAAGATGCGGATGTCCCGGGCTGGTGGGGTGATATTCGCGACAAGTCCGAGCTTTATGCGGTCGCCCGCCTGCCCTGGTTCGCTTCGCCGGCCGATGCGGCGGCTGCAGGCGTCGGAGCGCTTGCAGTCGCGCGCGGTTTGCCGGAGGAATCGGGTGAGGACCGAAGCATGTTGATGTTCTCCTGCTCATCGCCGGTCAGCCGGGCGCGGGTTGGTGAGGCCTGCGCCGCGGAAGGCCTTGCGCCGGTGTCTCAGGCCGTGACCAGTGACCCGCATGAGGTCGACCAGTTGCTCCACGTGGTGGAGGTCGAGGGTTTCGTCGGCGCCGAGGATGCGCGTATCCGGGCCGTCGCAGCCGAGCTCGATGCCTCAAACACCCGTTTGTTGGGTGCGTTTGCCCGTCCGCTTGCGGCGTCGGGCGCAGTGGGGGCGAAGTAGATGGCCCCCCCGAAAGCCAGACCGGGCGTACTCCAGATCACGCCCTATGACGGCAGCGAGGTTGGTGCGGGCGGCGCGAACCGTATCGTCATAAGCTCCAATGAAAGCGCGTTCGGGCCATCTTGGCGAGCGATGGAAGCCTATTCGGCGTCCAGCGAGGAGATGCATCGCTATCCGGAGATCGATGCCCGCAGCCTGCGGCAGGCTTTAGCCGACAAGCACGGCCTCGAGGTCGAGCGCATCATATGCGGCTGTGGTTCGGATCAGTTGATTGATCTGCTTGCGCTCGCCTATGCGGGGCCGGGAGACGAGACCGTCTACAGTGAACATGGCTTCACCATGTACCCGATCGCCACTCGCGGTGTTGGGGCGACACCGGTGGCGGCGCTCGAGACGGCACTGACGGCGGATGTGGATGCGATCTTGGACTGCATTAATGAACGTACGCGGATTGTTTTCCTCGCCAACCCGAATAATCCGACGGGCACCTATCTTGGCGACGCGGAACTGCGACGCCTGCATGCCGGCCTGCCCGACGATGTCCTTCTTGTACTGGATGCGGCCTACGCGGAATATGTCGTCGCGCCGGACTATGATCCGGGCGTCGCGCTGGCGCGCGAGACGTCGAACGTTGTTATGACGCGGACATTCTCAAAGATCTATGCGCTGGCAAGCTTGCGCATAGGCTGGGCGTACGGCCCGCGGGAGATCATCGAGATACTCGACCGCGTGCGCCCGCCCTTCAACGTCTCGACGCCGGCGATTGCGGCTGGCATCGCGGCGCTCTCTGATGACGAGCATACGTCGCGTGCCCGCGACCTGAATGCTGAAGTGCTGCCTTGGTTCACGTCCAAGATTGAGGAGATGGGGCTTGCTGTTAACCCGTCGGTCGGCAATTTCGTGATTGTACATTTCGGCGACGAGGGACGGGCCGAGGCAGCCTATCGCTTCCTTTTCGAACGCGGCGTCGTCACCCGTCGCGTGGCGGGGTACGGGTTGCCCGAATGGGTGCGCATGTCGATAGGAAAACGCGACGAGATGCAAGACGTTATTGACGCTCTGCGCGCGTTCGTGGGGGCGACATGAGCGACGTACAGATTTTCGATCGTGTCGCCATCATCGGGGTCGGCCTGATTGGTTCCTCGTTCGCCCTCGCCACTCGGGCGAATGGGCTGGCGGGCCATGTTGCCTGCTATGATGCCGACGCCGATGTACGCGATCGCGCCGAAAACCTTGGGGTCGGGGATAGCATGCATGCCGATATCGCCGATGCGGTGCGAGATGCCGGCCTCGTCGTGGTGGCGACGCCGGTCGGTGCTTGTGGGGCCGTGGCGGCGGCGATGCGCCCGCATCTGCAGCCGGGCTCAATTGTCACCGACGTCGGCTCGGTCAAGGGCGCCGTCTTAAAGGCGATGACGCCGCATATTCCCGAATGGGTGCATCTGGTGCCAGGGCACCCGGTGGCGGGGACGGAACATTCTGGGCCTGAAGCGGGCTTCGCAGAGCTGTTCCAGAATCGGTTCGCCATACTTACCCCGCCCGCCGATGCCAATCAGGATGCGGTCGCGCGGCTTGAGTCGATCTGGCGCGGTATGGGGGCGGATGTCGAGGTCATGGACGCCGAGTATCACGACCGGGTGCTGGCGATTACCAGCCACCTGCCCCACCTGATCGCCTACACGATCGTCGCCACGGCGTCCGACCTAGAAACGGAACTTGAGGCCGGTCCATGCGATGACAATGTGGTCACGACCCGCGAGGTGATAAAGTATTCGGCCGGTGGGTTCCGCGACTTCACGCGTATCGCAGCCTCCGACCCAGTCATGTGGCGCGACGTGTTCCTACTGAACAAGGATGCTGTGCTCGAGATGCTCGGTCGCTTCAACGAGGACCTGACGGCCCTACAGCGGGCAATTCGGCATGATGATGGTGCCGCGCTATTCGAGCTGTTCTCGCGCACCCGGGACATTCGCCGAGGTGTCATCGAGGCGCGTCAAGCCGGCCGGTTCCAGTACACCGAGAACGGCAAGTCTGGCGACGATGGCGCCTAGGGCTGCTGCCTATTGCCAGACGATGACAGGCAACCGCAGCAGCGGGACTGGCCCGATCGACAATTGCTGGTTCTGAATCCCGACTGGTACCTCGGCGCGCGGCGGGCCGCCGTCGGCGGGCGTGTGGGTGAGCACCGCAAGAGCGATGCGCGCGATTGCCGCTTGCTGCGGGCGCACCTGTCCGGATCGCTCGAGTAGGTCGAGCAGGCGGTCGAGGCCGGCGATCTGCGCGGTCAGTGCACCAACGGGCTGCAATGCGTCGTCGAGCGCAAGCGTGCCGGCACCGGCGAGGCGTAACGGACCCCAGTCGATGATGATGTCCGCGAGTTCCAGCGTGCCGCCCGCGTCGCGCCAGCGGCCGAGCGTCTCGGCCGTGATGCGATCATGCTGGAGTTTGCCACGCAGCGAAATCTGGCCCGCCACGCGGTCGAGTTTTCGTCCCAGCGTCCCGAAGATATCCGGCTCGAGTTTCGTCGCTTCTAGGGTGAGCCCAGACAGGGCGAAATCCAGCGTTTGGCCGGCCGTATCCGGATGTATAGCGCCGGAGTCGTGCCGCCCGGCATTCCTCGACCAGTCGAATGCGGCATCGTCCAAGGTCGTGAGCGGTTTTCGGTCGAGTGCAAGCGCCAAGCGCGACGCCTGCCCGCGCAACACGGTGATCCGGCCATCACCATCAAATTCTATGCGGCCGTCGAGCCTTTCGCTGTCCGCTGCGACCATGCGCTCGTCATCATAGCTGGCCAGATAGGGCAGCACGAAAATGTGCCGTCCGGGCGACTGGAAGGAGACGGTGCGTCCAAAATCAGTGAAAAACTTAAGTTTCGTGGTCGGCCCCGCCCATTCGACTGCACCGTCCGGCGTAGACCATTTGACGCGTGGCCGCGTGATGTGGGTGAACAGTCGGTTCGGGTAGCCGTCGGTATCGATCTCATCCCAGACGACGGTGAAGGAATTTCCTGTTCGCTGCGCGGCATACTCTTTGAGACCGGTCTCTATGACCCACGCGAGCCAGAACCAGCCGAGGGTCCAGATACCGACGAGCAGGACGACGAGGCCGACGGGATTTAAATACTTTCGCTGGATCATATGCAGCCAGTTGCCTAAGAAGCTTGCCGGTCAACCTAATCATGGATCGTGGCGGCGTCGAGGCGTCCGACACGCATCCCGGTCAAGATTCAGACGGAGCAAGGCACGCCATGACGTCGATGTTGAAGGAACAGCCCGACCTCAGCCATCTAACGGATCAGTACGAATTGACCGAACACGAGCTCGAATGGACGCTGCGGGCGGTGATGAATACCCACAAGGCGGGCGAGGACATCTGGATCTTCGGCTACGGGTCGTTGATGTGGCGGCCCGACTTCCCGTTCATCGACCGGCAGCCGGCCCGCGTACACGGGTTTCACCGTGCCTTCTGCGTCTACTCTCATGTCTATCGAGGAACCCGGGAGCGCCCAGGCCTAGTCCTCGGCCTAGACAATGGCGGGAGTTGCAGCGGCGTCGCCTACCGGGTCGCGGCAGGCGAGGCCGAGGCGGCGGTCAATTACCTGATCCAGCGCGAGATGGTGACCCGGGTGTACATGCCGCGCTGGGTGACTGCGCGGATCGGGGCTGGTGCCGTGCGTGCGCTCACGTATACGGCAGCCCATAACCATATCCAGTATGCTGGCCACCTGTCCGAAGCCGATACGCTGCGGTTCATCCTACAGGGGCATGGGCTCAGCGGGCCGAATACCGAATATCTGAATAATACGGTCGATCACTTGCTGGAACTGGGTATCTCTGACAAACCGTTGCTGCGTCTGCGAAATCTGGCGGTTGGCCTCCAACCGGGCTGATCGCCGGCGATTGCTCACGGCGAATAACTGAGCATTTGCAATCGCTTCGGGTGTGGAAAGGCACGACCCGCGAAACTTTATCCACAAGAGGTCAAACGCGGCTGTGTAGGGACGGTGCACGCAGCAGCGCGCACGTTGAATCACTTAAATAAGGCGTATGCAAAACGTAAATCGACACGATTTCCGCAGAATCTCCATCTACGGAAAGTGGAAGTGAACTTGGTATTGCGGCGGGGTCGAAACATAACTGTAATACAGACCGAATAATGGCCAATCGGCCGGCACGGATTGTTGCGGAAATACACTTTTACTCCGAGCCTATTGTCTGTTCGCTTGGCTCTGTCGGAGCAGGCAGTTATTCCACAACTTTATCCACAGGCCGTTATCTGTCGGCATCTGACAACGTAGCGGTGGTTTCCTTGGACAACCGGTCGCTCGCCGTTTCAATCGCGGATTCAAGCGCGTCCGCGAATTCGCGCCGCGTCAGCGTCGCGGGAAGGGTGGGCAGAAATTCGATGGTGATGACCCCGGGCCGCAGCTTCAGGGAACGTCGAGGCCAGAAATGCCCCGAATTGAGCGCGACGGGTACCACCGGTACCTTCAGGCTCGCGTAAAGCGCCGCGACGCCTGCGTGATAGGGATGCTTGTCGCCCGGCGCAACGCGTGTTCCCTCGGGATAGATAACGATCGGCCGTCCCTCGGCCAGAGACCGCTTGGCCGCCACGACCATCCCGCGCAGCGCGGCCATTCCGCCATTGCGATCGATGGCGATCTGCCGCGCCCGCACGAGGCACCAGCCGAACAACGGAATCCATGTGAGTTCCCGCTTCAGGACGATCGCGGCGTCGCGCACGATTAGGTTGATCGCCAGCGTATCCCAGGCCGACTGGTGTTTCACCGCAAACAGCACGGGCCCGGTGGGGATATTCTCCGCACCGATTGCGCGGTGGGACAGGCCGACCGTGACGCGCAGGAGCCAGAGGGAAACTCGGATCCAAAGCCGGCTATAGGCGAGGATCGGTACCGGCGGGCCGAGTAAGAGCGGCAGAACGAAAATGCCCGCGAGCGTGGTCCATCCGTAGAACAGGACCGTGAACAGAATGGCGCGCATCTGGTCAGGTTCGATCTAGCATAAGGGTCACGAACAGACGCGCGCGCGCTGCTAGATACTTGTTGTACTCCTCGGCTAGGAGGAATGCCGTTCCGGGCCAGCGCCACCATCGGTCGAGCCGCACATTCTCGGATATGACCGGGTCCGTAATGATCTCCACGCGCGGCAGATGAGCCCGGAACTCAAGCAGACTGCGCGGAATGTGAAAATCCGCCGTGACTAGGCGCAGGCTCGTCACTCCGTTTTCCGCGACCCAGCCGGCCGTCTCAACGGCATTTTCGCGCGTATTACGGGCCGCGCGGCCGAGTGTGACGCAGCAGTCCAGCGTCTCGGCCGTCAGGCGGTCGGCGGGAATCAGCTCACGCGCGGACACGTTCGCACCTACACCGGAGATCAGCATCCATCGGCCGGCCTGTGAGGCCAGTAGCGTGGTGCCGCGAGCCACGCGTCCGCGGCCGCCAGTCAGTACGATGATGGCGTCGGTCTGAACCGATGCGTCGCGGCTATCCGATTCGACCGGAATCCGGTCGACGAAAAGGAAAAGGCCGACCAACCAGGCCGCTGCCAGCATGCACAGTGGCAGAATGCGATACCGCCAGCGGCGTTTCCGAGAGCGTGCCATCACGGCATGCGCGCAAGGGCGCGCAGCACGGTCAGCCGCGCCGTGAGCATCGCGATTGCGATCGCGCCGACCGGCACGATGAGGAGGGCGATCCATTCCGGAATCGTCAGCCTCAACGGGGGAAAGAATGCGGCGTCAATGCCTTGTCCTACCCAAGCGAAGACTAGTAGGACGATGGTCGCCGCGGCTGCGCCAACGATGCCGCCGCGGACGGCCAGCATCATGGCCTGCAGTTGGAACTGGTCGGCGATGTAGGCATCATGAGCACCCATCTGGTGCAGCAACTCGATGACCGCGGCATGCACCGCGAGGCCGCTGCGGGTGGTGAAGATCACGGCGACGACCGCCGCCGCCGCGATCAGACCGAGGATCATGAAGGCGAGAATCTCGATGGTGCGCCCGAGGTTGATCAGCGCGGACAACCATGCGCGATGGTCGTCCACGGTCGTGCCCGGGACGGCCTGCATCAGACGAGCAGCCAGCTGGCCGGCATCGATGCGTGCGCCGGCCGCCAGCTCGACGTCCACCAGCGCGGGTATCGGCAGTCCGGAATTCACTACTTCTTCGCCGAGCCAGGGGACGAGCAGCCCGCGCGCCTCGGCGATGGGAACCGGGCGGACGCGGGTCACCCCGGGCGTGGATTCGAGCATCGCGGTTAGAGTTTCAAGCGTGTCGTCCGCTGCCGCAGCTGGCGGCACCTGGACCGTCATCCGGCCGGTCAGAGTGCTGTCCCAGCTGTGGATCGTGTCCGAGACCACGAGCGCGCCGGCAAACATCAGACCCCCGAGGAAGACCATCAGCGCGATGATCCACGGCAGGAAGCGCGTCGACTGGTCGCGCTCGAAGGGTAGCTCGGTGCGTCGGGTGAGCATCATGCGGCCCCCGGGCCGCGTGAGCGGCGCACGACGAGCCCGCCATCGTCGAGATGCATCACCGGATGCCCGAACTCCTCGACGAGCTGATTGTTATGAGTGGCGATGACGATTGTCGTGCCGGCTTTGTTGAGCTCCTCGAACAAATGCATCAGGCGCACCGCAATATGGTCGTCGACATTGCCGGTCGGTTCATCAGCGAGGAGTAGGCGCGGGCGGTTGATAACGGCGCGCGCGATCGCGACCCGTTGCTGCTGGCCGCCCGACAGGGTCGAGGGGCGGGCGTCGAGCCGCTCGCCCAGCCCCACCCAGCTCAATAGCTCGCGGACGTGATTGTCGACCTCGGTGTACCGTCCGCCATTCACGCGGAGCGGGAGTGCAACATTCTCGACGGCGGTCATGTGGTCTATCAGCCGGAAATCCTGAAACACGACGCCGATCCGTCGCCGCAGGGCCGGGAGCTCCTCACGTGGGGTCACGGATATATCCCGGTCGAACAGGTGAACTAGCCCGCGTGTCGGCCGCAGGGCAAGGTACATCAGCTTCAGGAGCGTTGTCTTTCCGGCGCCGCTGGACCCAGTCAGGAAATGGAATGAACCTGGCGCCAGCGAAAAGCTGATGTCGCGCAGAATCTCCGGCCCAATTCCGTACCGCATTCCGACATTTTCGAGGCGCAACACGCGGACGTCTCCATTCGGGACGGAGGAGCGGCCGACCCACAGATTGCGACTCGACCCTGTTCGGCGGTCACGTTGGCATGATGTGCCACGGCGGTAAAGCCGTGCTGCGGAAGCGCCCTGAAGGCCTCGGTTTTGGCTCGAAATCGGGAAAATCCGAGTCGCCATACGTAGCTGCGAATGGGTTATACTGGGATTTTGGTGCTCGATTTACCTGGGACGGCGATAAGCGCGAAATGATCCTGAGTTGCCCAGACTGCGAGACGCGGTTCGCGCTCGACGTGGCGCATCTCGCGCCCGACGGACGGCGGGTGAAGTGTAGCAAGTGCGCGCATGTCTGGTTCGAGTCCATGCCGGAGCCGGACGATCGCATGGAGGCTCAGCCGCCGCCCATCTTCGTCACGCCCTACGACCCAAAGGAAGATACGGATGGTGCGCGTCGCAATCTTCCCGCGCTGCCCCAAGAACAGCCGCGCGGCGAGTCCCGGATCGCCTGGTTGATATGCGCGGTTCTTCTCATCGCGACCCTAGCCGCACTCTGGTTCGGACGTGGCCCCATAACCGTGGCCATACCTCAGGCCGAGGCGGTCTACGCCAGCATCGGCATCGACGCATTTCCGCCGCCGGGCGATGGGCTGGAGATCGAATTCCACGTTTCGGTTGAGGGCGGAAAGCTCTCGCTTAAGGGCGAGGTCATCAATATTGCCAACGGTGCCCGCGACATCCCCGAGTTGTTTGTGCTGATTTCCGATGCCGACAAGAACAGGCTCAAGGCTTGGTCCTTCACGACCGATACGAGACGTCTCGGGCCCGGCGAACGTAGTTCGTTCGCGTCGCAGATAGATCAGGTTCCAGCGAACGCCGCGAATGTTAGCGTTTTATTTACTAATCCCGACGAGAATCCCTGACCGAAGATCGTTGTTCCCTCCGCGGCAGTGGAGGCTGCCCCGGGTAACGACGGTCCAATGCCCGGGACGCAATGTCTTCGCCGGGCAGGGATAGATGCAACCGAAACGGCGTTGACCGTCAGGATTGGGAGGATGGAGAAGATATGGAACGAGTTCTGATAGTCAAAGATAACTGTGTGGTACGCGAGTGTGTGCATCGTCCGCTGGTGCTCGGGGCCGCCAAGGAACGTCCAAAGACTGCGATTTTGATGATGACGGGCTATGTCGCATAACCGCAGCGAGCGCACAATCTCGAGGAGCTGGTCCACAAGGTGATCCCTAAGCCGTTCAGCCTGAAACAGATTTGGGACGCTGCAGAAAATGCAATATCGCAGCGCGGCCGCCGGTTGCAATAGCGTCGCATCCTTGCGTGCACGACCTAGCCGATGCCCAGACATTTACGCCTAGAATCGGCGGAGCAGCCGTTCGAGATAATCGCGCTCAAGTGCGGGACGCGTCCGGTCTAGCCTCCGCCGGCGCAACTCATCGAGAATTTCCAGCGCCCGGCGGGCCTGCTCGCCGTCGCTAATGCCGCCGCGACTGGTTGGCACGAACCCCCCGGGGTTATCGGTCGCATCGCCCGATTTCCTGCCTAGCGGGTCGAATCCCTTCTGGCCTGGTTGGGCGATGCCACCCTGCTGCTGGCTCTGGCCCGGCTGACGCAAGAGCTGGAGCGCCATGCTCTGGGTACCCTCCTGAAGTTCGGCTAGTACGCGGGCTTGGTCGTCCAGCGCGCCGGGCAGGTCGCCGCCCTCTATTGCACGCTCCGCGTCCCCCATCGCGTCCGCGGCATTGCCAAGATTCTTGGGAATCTGATCCGTAATCTCGCCGAGCCGGCGTCTAATTTCCTCTAGACGCTTACGAATCTCTTTTTGCGCCTCGCGCAGTCGCTGCGCCTCCTGCTCAGACAGGCGTTCGCCGCTTTGATTGCGCTGGAATAGCTCGTCCTGAAGTTTCTGTTGCCGACCGACGACGTCCTGCAGCTCGGTCAACATCTCCCGCGCCGGCGAGTTCGACCGTCGCTGCAGCTGGTTGGGCGCGTCGCGTAGCGCTTGGAGCATCCGCTGCATGCGCTCCATCAGCTGCTGGACGCTTTTGGTGTCCCCGAGGCGCGCCATGCGCTCGATCTTTTCGAGCATATCCTGGATCGCCTCGCTGTCGACCAGTTCTGTAACATCGACCCCTTCGGGTAGGGACAAGAGGTCCATCCCCTCGAGCGCCTGCGACAGGTTCTGCATGAGCGCTTCGAGATACTGGTCGAGGGCGGCGCGCAACTTCTCGAGCAGCTCCCGGACTTCGTCATCGCTGGCGCCATTCTCGATCGCCTTGCGCAGCTCTTTCTGGAGTCTGGCGAGCGAGCGCTGGGTAAACGACAGCGCACCGTCCTCAAGGCGCAGCGCGGTGTCCCAGAGTTGCGACAGGATCGGCGTCACGTTACCCGTCGCCTGCATGTGCACCAGTCTGGATCGGGCGGATACCAGGGCTAGGAATACCACCACATCATTTTCGAAACGCCTCGGAGAGTTGCTGAGATTGTGAAGCGCGCGCGCTACCTCGCGCCGGCTGTTAGGTGAGAGCGCAAGCTCGCGACGCTGCTCGATTATGTCACGGGCGACTGGATGGTTGAAACCTTGCTCGGGCAGGAGCACGGCAAGTCGGTCCGTGTGCCCCGTCTGGCCCCGTCCGTCGGTGGCGGTGAGGCGGATATCGACCTCGAGCCCCGCCCAAGGATGCGCCGTCAAGCCCTGAACGCTTACAGTGCTGCCGGCGCGGGGGTTGGGGCTGGGCAGCGGCAACTCGATGGCACTGGGCGCCAGCGCGGGGTTCTCGGAAACGCCTGGCCAGGTGATTTCGGCGGCGATGCCGACAATTCCGTAATCGTCTGCAACGTCATAGCTGATCTGCAATGTGTTAGTAGGCGTACCTCGAGGAGTTTCGACAAAGTTGATCTCCGGTGGGCCGTCGGCTAGCACGGTGATGTCCCAGGCGCCGATGATGTCTCCTGCTGCATTTACGCGTAGCGCCTGAGGGCCGACCTCGTCGAGAGAAACTTCGATCCGCCAGCTTTCGCCTGAAACGGCCTCGAGGGTTTGGATCGTCTCGCCGATCCGTAATTCCGGAGCCCGGCGCGCGTGGCTGACCTGCGCCAGCAATGTGCTGCCCAACGGGATCTTAAAACTCGCGTCCGTGTTGGGCTGGACCGTCGACGCGGGGTCGGCGCTCGACAGAAGGCGCGGCGGCAGGTTCGTATATTCGGGCGGCGTGATCCAGAGTTCGAGGCTTGCGGCGGGGCTATCGGTGAAATCCTGCAGGCTCGGGGTGAATGCACCGCGCACCCGGTCGGGCCCGGCGGGGCCGGCGGTGACCAAGCTGATCACAAGAAGAATGCCGAGCCCAATCCTTAGCGCAAATGGATCCCGACCGGCCAGATTCGGGTGTGGCCATCGCAGGCGCAACTTACGTACCTCGGCGGCGGCTTGGGCCAGATGGCGTTGCCAGAGTCTTTCGGTCTCGGGGTCGACAACGCCGACGGCCGGCCTGTCGGCAATGACCGTGAGAGGCCGGTGTGCGAGACCGGAATCGGTTTCGAGTCGGCGTATGGCCGCCGCCGCAGATGGCGGTTGAATGCGGCGTATCCCTTGTACGACCAGCCACGTGAAAGCCCCCGCGAAACCGAGCAGAACTAGGCCGTGCAGCCAGCCCGGCAGCCAGACCAGGATGCCGAGAAGCGCGGTGGCAAGGAAAAGCCCACCGACCCCCACAGCAGGCCACAGCACCGGCCAAGCGCTTTCCCAGAGCATGATCGCGCGCGCGAGTGTGAGACGCAGCCCGAGATGGGGAGGCGCGCTCACCTGATCTTTGGATATAGCGGCTCCGTCCAAGTCGCTCAATTCGGCTCCCGATCTGGTCACCGTATGCGACGACCGCGGTTAGGTCTGCCAGTCCGCTAGTGATTCCTGCGCCAGCATTGCGGCGATATCCTGACGCGCCCGCACCACGCTGAAGGAATCCCCGCGCACTAGGACCTCGGCGATTAACGGACGGCTATTGTAGCCTGATGCCATCACGGCGCCATAGGCACCTGCATCGCGGACCACGACAAGTTCACCCGCGGCGAGCGCCGGGAGTGCGCGCTGGGTAGCGAAGGTGTCGCCGGTCTCGCAGACCGGGCCCACGATGTCATAGTCCCGGCGTGTATCCTCAACGCTGGGAGCTCGCACGGACATGATCTCGTGATGCGCCTCGTACATGGCGGGCCGCACCAGATCATTCATAGCGGCGTCGACGATTGCGAAGCTGCGGGTTTCGGTTTCCTTGATGTAGACGATCTCGGTCAGGAGTACGCCCGCGGGGCCGGCCACGTAGCGGCCGGGCTCGAACATCAGGGTGCAGCCGAGATCGCCCACGGTTTCGGCCACGATTGCTGCGTAGTCATGCGGGTTTGGCGGGATGTGGTGACCATAGTCGATGCCGAGGCCGCCGCCGAGATCGAGTTTCGCGATGGTGTGGCCGTCGCCGCGCAACTCCGCGACAAGCGCGGCCACGCGCGCGAAGGCGGCGCGAAACGGCGAGAGGTCGGTCAACTGGCTGCCGATATGGACCGCGACCGCATCGGCCACGATGCTCGGCAGCTCGGCAGCGCGCGCATAGACGTCGCGCGCGCAGCCGATGTCGATGCCGAACTTGTCATGGTGCCGGCCGGTGGAGATCTTGTGATGGGTGTCGGCATCCACGTCTGGGTTCACGCGGATCGCGACATGCACAGTCGCGGCCGCCGCGGCGGCGACCCGAGACAGTTGTTCGAGCTCAGGCACAGATTCGACGTTGAACTGGCCGATCTGGAACGCGATTGCCT